>JBOHYX010000167.1:0-5591 GCA_050738115.1 Rhodanobacteraceae bacterium | reverse complement strand
GGATGATGCCGCCGAAACCTGGTCAGGACGCGCCGCCATCATCGATCGCCTCACCAGCCGGCACCGGGATGACTGCGCGGCAGCACCTGCATCTCGGCGAGGAGGTGGCCGAGGATTTCGCCGTGCAGGCCGGACCGCCCGCCCGTTCGCATGAATGCGTCAGCCGGCGGCAACTCCAGCGTCGCATCGCGGAACGTCGCGGTGACGGTTGCCTGCCACGGTTCGCGGACCAGCGCCGGATCGAAACCGATCCCCGCCTCCGCCATCTCGCGATCGACCGCATCGCCCGCGAACAGCTCACCGGTGAAGATCCACAGCCGTTCGGCCGCGGTCTGGACCAGGCCATGGCTGTACTCCGTGCCGTCGCCAACCCGCACGATCAGGTCGCGGCTGCGGCGCAGGTGGTAATCGACTTCCTTCAGGGCTTTTTCGGCGATGCCCGCGATGGTCGCGTCGCTGGACCGTTGCAGTTCCGCCAGCGCCGGCCGATGCCACGCATCGAAATAAAACTGGCGCATCAGCGTGTCCGCATAGTTGCCGTTGTCCTGCTCGACCAGCAGCAGGTTGCGGAATCCGCGGCTGTCGCGCAGGAATGCAAGCTGGTCTTCATCGCGACCCTTGCCCTCGACCTCCGCCGCGTACTGCAGCCACATCCGCGCGTGGCCGAGCAGATCCAGCGCGGTGTTGGCGAGCGCCATGTCTTCTTCCAGCACCGGCCCCTTGCCGCACCACGCGGACAAGCGCTGCGCCAGGATCAACGTGCTGTCGCCAAGGCGCAGCAGGTATTCGAACTTCGACTCGCGCGCGTGATCGCCCATTACAGGTTCTTCACCTCATCCGGAATCGGATAGAACGTCGGATGGCGATAGACCTTGCTGGCTGCCGGATCGAACAGCGCCGCCTTGTCGTCCGGATTGTTGGCGACGATGTCGGCCGAGCGCACCGCCCAGATGCTGACGCCCTCGTTGCGCCGCGTGTAAACGTCACGCGCGTTGGCGATCGCCATGCGCGCATCGGCGGCGTGCAGGCTGCCGACGTGCTTGTGGGCAAGGCCGTGCTGGCTGCGGATGAAGATTTCCCAAAGCGGCCATTCCTTGTTCATGCCGCGCCTCCCGCAGCCGCAACGGTTTCCCGATCGTGCCTGTCGCCGTACGCCACCAGCGCCTCGCGGAACCACGCACCGTCCTCCCATGCCTTGACCCGCGCGGCGAGCCGCTCGTGGTTGCAGGGGCCACCGCCCTTGACCACCCGGAAGAATTCGGGCCAGTCGATGACGCCAAAGTCGTAGTGGCCGCGCGCCTCGTTCCACTTGAGGTCGGGATCCGGCAGCTCGAGGCCGAGATAGCCGGCCTGTGGCACGGTCTGGTCGACGAAGCGCTGGCGCAACGTGTCGTTGCTGAAGAGCTTGATCTTCCAGGCGGCGGACTGCGCGCTGTGGACCGATTCGTCGTCGGGCGGACCGAACATCATCAGCGACGGCCACCACCAGCGGTCCAGCGCGTCCTGCGCCATGTCTTTTTGTTCGTCGGTGCCGCGGCACAGCGTCATCAGGATGTCGAACCCCTGGCGGATGTGGAACGACTCTTCCTTGCAGATGCGGACCATCGCGCGCGCGTACGGACCGTACGAACAGCGGCACAACGGGATCTGGTTCATGATCGCCGCGCCGTCCACCAGCCAGCCGATCATCCCGATGTCGGCCCAGGTGAGCGTCGGGTAGTTGAAGATCGAGGAGTACTTGGCCTTGCCCGCGTGCAGGGCCTCGACGAGCTGGTCGCGCGACACGCCCAGCGTTTCCGCCGCCGCGTACAGGTACAGGCCGTGCCCGCCCTCGTCCTGCACCTTCGCCAGCAGGATGGCCTTGCGCTTCAACGACGGCGCGCGCGTGATCCAGTTGCCTTCGGGCAACTGGCCGACGATTTCCGAGTGCGCGTGCTGGCTGATCTGGCGGACCAGCGTGTGGCGATACGCGTCCGGCATCTCATCTTTCGGTTCGACGTGGATGCCGGCGTCGATCCGCGCCTGGAACGCGCGATCTTCCGCCGATGGTGGTGCGGGTGCCTGCGCCGGTTTGCGCGCAGCATCCGAAAGCTGTGCTCGCATGGCCGACCTCCGGGGCGCACGAGAACCTTGCCATCCAATGTATGATACGGATTATCGCGTGTCAACAGCGATTGTGTGTCATTTCCACACCACGCCGCATCGACCGGAAATTCCGACATGTCACGAGCGCCGGCAAGCATCCCGACGTGGATTCGACGGCACCTGCGCGAGGAAACCCCGCGCGCCCGTTCGCTGATCGTCACGATCTTCGGTGACTCGGTCACGCCGTATCGCGATGGCCTCTGGCTGGGCGACCTGATCGCGCTGCTGCGCCCGTTCGGCGTCAACGAGCGGCTGGTGCGCACCAGCGTGTATCGGCTTGCCCAGGCCGGCTGGCTGGTGCCGCGGCGCGAAGGGCGCCGCAGCTACTACGCGCTCGGGCCGGGCGGCCGCCGAAGGTTCCGTCACGCGTACCAGCGCGTCTACGCGCCCGCGCGACCATGGGACAACGGATGGACCGTGGCGGTCCTGCCGCGGAACGGCAACCACGCCGACGTGCGTGCGGCGCTGCGCCGCGAACTTGAATGGGAAGGCTTCGCGGGCCTGGCACCCGGCGTTTACCTGCGCCCCAGCGATGATGCCGGCGCTGCCCGCGAGGTCGTCGACGAGCTCGGCTTGGCCGGATCGGTGGCGATCTTCGAAGCGCGCGCGCCCGATGCCGCCGATGGGCGGCCGTTCACCGCGCTCGCGGCGCAGTGCTGGAACCTCGCGCCGGCCGCCGAGGGCTACGCCCGTTTCCTGGACCGGTTCGCGCCGCTCACCGCCCTGATCGGGCGTGGCAAGACTGCGACGCCCGAGCAGAGTTTCGTGGTCCAGACCCTGCTGATCGACGCGTTCCGCTGGGCCACCCTGCACGATCCGCGCCTGCCCACGCCCCTGCTGCCGGCAGACTGGCCCGGCCATGCCGCACGCGTGCTGTGCCGGACCCTGTACGGGCACCTCTTTCGCCGCACCGGCACGCAACTCGCCACGGTCCTCGGCGCGGACATCGGCGCAGGGACGATACCGGACGCGGTCCTGGAGCGGTTCGGCGGCATCGGCTGACCAGACCGTGTGCGGTCCGCGGCTCATGCCGCAGCGCGAGATCCGGTGCCGCCCGCAAGCACGCCCGCTCCTTCATTGCACGTGGTCGGTTCGTTGCTCTATCGTGGTCCGCTGTTTGCGGGCGCCGGCGTGCCGGACGCGGGCACCGTCACTGCATCGCCAGCGAGAGCGCAACGGCAATCGTCATCGAGGTGACCGACTGATGAACGCGCTGCCGAATTTTGCCCCGCCGCACATCGTCGCCGAGGCGCAGTCCGACGGCGGCGTCCTGATCCGCAGCACCGATCCGCTCGAGCCGTACGCCGCCAGCGTGGTCCACGATTTTCGCGCCGGCAGTGCCGTCCACCCCGACCGCCTGCTCATCGCGCAGCGCGACGCCGCCGGAGAATGGGCGCGCATGGGCTGGGGCGCTGTGCGCGAGCAGGTCGACCGGGTCGCGCAGGGGATCCTCAACCGGAACCTGGCAGACCGCGCCGTGTTCATCCTGTCCGGGAACGGTGCGCAACACCTGATCGTGATGCTGGCGGCCATGACGGTCGGCGCGCCCGTGGTGTCGGTCAGCGTCGCCTACTCGCTGCAGAGCCGTGACCATGCCCAGCTCAAGTGGATGGCCGACCTGATCAAGCCGGGCCTGGTGTTCGCCGAAACCCCTGCCTTCACCGACGCGATCAAGGTGGTTGCCGAAGCGGCGACCGGCCTCGCGGTGCTGGGTCCGCATCGGGACGTCGACGGCGCAACGACGCTCGCGGCCTTCGGCGCCGAACCGACGCCCGAAGTCGCCGCGCGCTGCCGCGCACTGACGGTCGACACGATCGCCAAGATCCTGTTCACGTCCGGCTCGACCGGGTATCCGAAGGGCGTCATCACGACCCACGGCATGCTGTCGGCGAACCAGCAACAGGTGCGCCAGGTGTGGCCGTTCCTGGCGGGAGAACCCCCGGTGCTGCTGGACTGGCTGCCGTGGAGCCACACCTTCGGCGGCAGCCACGACCTCAACATGGTGCTGACCAACGGCGGCACGCTGTGGGTCGACGATGGCCGCCCCGCGCCGACATTGATCGAACGCACGGTACGCAACTTCGCGGACGCCAAGCCGACGATCTACTTCGGCGTGCCCGCGGTATACAGCGCGATGCTGCCCTGGCTCGAACGCGACCGGAAAGCGGCAGACGCCTTCCTGGCGCGGCTTCGGCTCGGGTTCTTCGCTGCCGCGGCACTGCCGCAGGATCTCTGGGACCGGCTCGAGAAACTCGCCAAAGCCCACGGCTCACGGATGCAGATGACGACGTCCTGGGGCCTCACCGAAACCTCGCCGGCGGCGACCTCGGCGCACTTCCCGATCACCAGCAGCGACAACCTCGGCGTGCCCCTGCCCGGCATGGACCTGCGACTGGCCCCCGTCGGCGACCTGCTCGAGATCCGGGTGCGCGGCCCCAACATCACGCCGGGCTACTACGCGCGTCCGGACGTGACCGCGGCAGCGTTCGACGAGGATGGCTTCTTCACGACGGGCGATGCAGCGGTGCTGGCCGACGCAGACGACCCGCGCGCGGGCATCGTGTTCCGCGGCCGCATCGCCGAGAACTTCAAACTCGATACCGGAACGTTCGTGCGGGTCGGCACCCTGCGACCGCTGCTGTTGTCGGTATCCAACGGACTGATCAACGACGCCATCATCTGTGGCGAGAACAGTCACTGCGTGACGGCCATGGTGTGGCTGGCGGCCGACCATGCCGCGCGGGTGGACGCCGAGGGCATGCCCGAAGAGCGACTGCGGGCGGAACTGGCGGTCGTGCTGCAACGGCTGGCGTCCTCGGCCGAAGGATCTTCGCAACACGTCGAGCGCCTGCTGATCCTGACCGAACCGCCGCAACTGGATGCCGGTGAACTCACTGACAAGGGCTACGTCAACCAAGGCATCACGCGGCGCCGGCGCGCGGCGCTGGTCGCGCTGCTGGGTCAGGATCCGCCCCATCCGCGGATCATCGTGCGCGGCTGAGTCCGGCCGCGTACGGATTCTCGCCAAGTCTGGCGCACCAGAGACGCGTGGCGCCGAATCTGCCGTGCGAGCTCGCCGCCAGTCGTGGCATGGTGTATCCAAGGGCTGGCTCGACGCGCTATGCCATATCACGCATAATGTTGTGCATGAAAGACGTGCTCTGGGTGGCCAGCAGCAAGGCAGATTGGGATGCGTTCCCGCAATCGGTGCAGAACGAGGCCGGCTACCAACTGGACAAGCTGCAGCGCGGGCTGGAGCCGAGCGATTGGAAGCCCATGCCGACGGTCGCCGCAGGTGTATGCGAGCTGCGTATCCGCGATGCGACCGGCGCGTTCCGGGCGATCTATCTCGCCACCCGGCCGGAAGGCATTTACGTGCTGCATGCCTTTCAGAAAAAGACCCGGAAAACGAGTCAGCGCGATCTGCGCATTGCGCAGGACAGATT
>JBOHYX010000166.1:0-5632 GCA_050738115.1 Rhodanobacteraceae bacterium | reverse complement strand
AAATCCATGGCTATCGCGGTAATCTTGTTCATGGGCTCGCCCTCGCCTTTTCGTGATGGAAGCTATAGCTCACCACCACTGGCTCATCGAAGCCTGAATGCGCGGGGGCGAGTCCATGTGATTACCCAACTTCGGGATTTCCTTATTCCGGCGCGGGCAACAAATCCAGGATGGCGGCGGCCAATACATCCGGCTGGAACTTGGCGACGAAACGGTCGGCACCGACGCCCGCGACCATGGCTTCGTTGAATACGCCGCTCAACGAGCTGTGCAGCAAAACCTTGAGTCCGCGCCAGCGCGGGTCGACACGGATGGCGCGTACCAGTGCGTAGCCATCCAGCTTGGGCATCTCGATGTCCGAAATCACCAGGTCGAAACGTTCGCCATTGCTGGCCGATGCTTCCAGGATTTCCAGCGCCTCGGCGCCATTCTTCGCCATGACGCATTCGAAGCGCATCTGCTGCAGGGTGCCTTTCAACTGCATTCGAGCGACCGCTGAATCGTCCGCGACCAGCAGGCGCCGGTGTGGCGGCTGGCGCTCATCGGCGCTGCGTTGCAGGCGTGGCGAGATTTCCGGGCGGCGCTGCGCAACGCCGTCGAGGATCTGCTCGACGTCGATCACCGCCAGCAAGTTGCCGTCGCTGCGCGCGATGGCATTGACGCGCGGGCCGAAGCCCAGCTCGGGCGTCGGAGCGATCATTTCGGTACCGTCGCAATGGATGATCCGGTCGACGTCCGCGACCAGGAACGCTTGCACGGCGAGGCTGAACTCGGTGACGATCACGGTGGCGGCGGGTTGGTCCCGGAGGGCCGGATAGGACATCGCCTCGGCCAGGTCGATCACCGGAATGGTGTTGCCGCGGTAGTCGAAACTGCCGGCCAGCAGCGGGTGCATGCTGGGCATGTGTTCCAGCACAGGCCGGCGCATCACCTCGCGCACCTTGAATACGTTGATGCCAAAAACCTGCGGACCGCCCAGGCGGAACGTCAGGACCGCCATGCGGTTGTGGCCGGCCAGCCGGGTGAACTGCTCGACCTTCTGGAGAACGCTGGTGGGCATGCGACTGGTTGCGTGAAAGTGCTTGCCCAGTGATCGGCAGGCGGCGCGGGATCTTGAGGAGATTCGAAACCACCTGTTGTGTCGCATGCCCGGCGCCGGTTCCGTCGCTGCGCTCCTTGAACCGGCCTACGGCTTTGGGCTCTGGTAGGCCGGCTCAAGGCCGAAGGCCGGAGCCGGCGTCACATCCCGAGTCCGATGGCATGCCGCTTGCTTGCAATCAAGCTATGCGGCGATCTGCCGATGCAGTGTGCGGATGTGTAGTGCCGGCGGCACCGGCAGCGACTTTGGCTTTTCCGGAGTGACACTCGATCATGGGATTCTTGTTGGGCAGTCAGGTTCAAGCCCTGGCCGCGGCGCTCGCGGCGAACGACCGCCGGCGCGTACGTGGACTGGCCGAGCGCTACCCGGCGGCGGCACGGGCCATGGCGCCGTTGTTGTCGTCGCAGAGTTTGCGCGAACGCGAAGGCATCTTGCTGCAGACAGTCGAGCAGCAGGGATTGGTGCTGGGCGGCACGCGCACGCTGGGGCAGCGCATGCGCGAGTTGCAGACCCAGTTGGGGACCGCGCGCCAACAAGTCGACGGTCTGGCGCAGTCCGGTGACGGAATGACGTCGGCGTTGCAGCAGGCGCGCGCCCCTTTGCAGCAAGGCGCGGACAAGGTCGCCGAAGGCAGCCGCGGGATCGGCGAACTGGATGGCCAGTTGCGGCTGTTGCGTGGAACGCTGTCGGGCATGACCCGCACCCACGAACGCTTCAACGGTTTCTTCGAGGAAATCGCACGCCTGACGGCGGCGGTACAGGACATCGCCCACCAGACCAACCTGGTGGCGCTGAACGCCGCCATCGAAGCCGCGCGGGCGGGCGAATCGGGCCGCGGTTTCGCGGTAGTAGCCGACGAAGTCAAGCAGTTGGCCGAGAAGACCGCCCAGACCACCGCCGAAATAGAAAGCGTGACCGAAGCGGTGGGTGAGTTCTCCGGCACGCTTGAGGAAACCGTCGGCGGCAGCCTCAAGCGGCTCGACCAGGCCGGCTCGAGCGTCGCCGCGGTGCGCGGTGCTTGCGAAGGTGTCGGTACCGCGCTGGAACAAGCCTTGTCGCAGTTGCAAGCCGTGCAGCGCGCCGGCGACGGCGTCGGTGCCCAGGCCCGCAGCGGCGGCGAAACGATCGCGGCGTTGCAGCGCAGCGGTGACGAATGCGCGCGTCAGGTCGACGCGGTGGCACATGCCGCGCTTACTGCACAGCAATCGGCGCTCGAGGGTGTCGACCGCCTTGATGCGCCGGATACCGCCACCGTCATCCAGACCCTGCGGGAAGCCTGCGGCAGCCTGCGCCACTGCCTGGAAATGGTGGCGCGTGCACCCACGCGCGTGGAACGGCGCTGGATGAACGGCGCGGCGTTGCGCAATGGGCTGGCGCGCCTGCAGCGCAATTTGCCGGCGCTGCCCGCGGTCGACGCGATGCAGGAAAGCCTGCGGCATTTCGAACAGTGCCGGGGACAATTGGACAGTGCGCTGGCCGACAGCGAAGCCGCGCGTTGCAACGAACTGGTGCCGGCGATGCAGGCCGACCTGGATACGATCCAGAAACAGCTGGGTCAGGTAGTGGAGCAATGCGCGTGAGATGGACGGCGGCTATCGCGATGCTGCTGCTGGGACTGGCCGGTACGGCCCAGGCCGGCGCGGTGCAGTCGCTCGCGGCGCTGCAGAAAGCCGCGGTGCATGCGGTGCAGCAGGCGGCGCCGTCGGATGCGCGGGTGGTGGTCAAGGCAGGTGAATTGGATCCGCGCCTGCGGTTGCCGGCCTGCACCGGCGCACTGCAGGCACAGGCGCCCGATTTGGGACGCGGCAGCTCGCGGCTGACGGTGCCGGTGTCGTGCGCGTCTGGCCCGAACTGGAGCGTGCGCGTGCCAGTGCGCGTGCAGATGTTCCGGAAGGTGCTGGTGACCAGCCACGCGCTGGCCCGCAACGAGGTCGTCGGCGCCGGCGACGTACACAGCGAGGAACGCGACGTGGCCCGGCTGGGCTACGGTTACCTGACCGATCCGGCCGGGTTGTACGGACGCCAACTGCGCCGGGCGCTGGGCGCCGATACCGTGATCACGCCGGGCATGCTGATGCCGCGCGAGGTGGTGAAGCGTGGCCAGCAAGTCAGTCTGGTGGCGCGGCTCGACGATATCGTGGTGCGCGCCAGCGGAATCGCGCTGCAGGCCGGCGACCGTGGCGAGCTGGTGCGGGTGCGCAGCTTGAGCTGCAAGTGCGTAGTCCAAGGCAAGGTGCAGGCGCCGGGCGTCGTGGAGACCTTGCCATGACGGCAAACCGGCAGCGTGAAAGAAGTACTAAAGTTTTTGTGACCCCGGTCGATATCCGGGTGGAACCGGCAGCAAAAAGGCGGAAATCATCATGAATACAACCATCAATCCGGGCGGTCCGACCGTACCGCAGCCTGCCACGTCCAGCAGCAAATCTGCCACGGGCGAAGCCGCCGGCACCGCGGCCGGGCAGGTCGCGGCCAATCCGACCCGGGGTGGCGACCACGTGCAGTTGACCGAATCGGCGCGTGCCATCGCCGCCGCGCGCGGCACCGACGCCCCGGTCGATACCCAACGTGTCGAGCACATCCGGCAAGCCATCGCCGACGGCAGCTACAAGGTCGATGCGCAGCGCGTGGCCGACCGCCTGATCGGCATGGAAAAGCAGATTCGCTGACATGACTGGCGGGCAGCAAACGGACCTGGCACAGGCGCAGCAAGCCGTCATGGTCGACATGCAGGTCGCGACGACCGAGCTGCGGGCCGTGCTGGATGCCGAGCGCGAAGCGCTGGACCAGGCCGATTCGATCGCGCTGGATGCGGCGACCTCGGTCAAGGCGCAACTGCTGCAGCGGCTCGAATCGCTGGACGCCGAACGCCGCCAGTTCGAGGAACTGGCACCTGCGCCGGGCGCCTGTCTCGAGGTGTGGCGGCACGTCTGCCGGCAGCTCGAAGAGTGCCGGCGCATCAATGAAACCAACGGCAACATCGTCACCCGGCAACTGTCGCACGTGCGCCGCGCGCTCGGCATCCTGCGTGGTTCCGGCGAAGCACCATCGGTTTTGTACGGGCGCGGTGGCGAAGCACGCGCACCGGCCATCCAACATTCGCTGTCGAGAGCCTGAACCCATCCATCATGAATAGTGTGCCCCAACCCAGAGTTTCGGCCGGAACCGACAACGACTCCGGCATCGAGGTGGAAGTCCTTCCGTTCGTCCGCATGCCGATCATGGATCGCGATGCGCAATTGGTCGCCTACGACATCTGCCACCAGGCCGGTGACGGTGCCACCAACCTGGCGCAGGCGACCCTGCAATTGTTCGAACAGGCCTACCTGGCCCAGCTTGCCGGCGACCGGCTCGCCTTTCTCGCGGTGGACGAGGAATTGTTGCGCGAACACGGCGACGCACTGCGGTTCGACGAACGCGTGGGGCCGCGGGTGAACGCCAAGCTCGCCGCCAGCGACGATGCCTATGCGTTGCTCACCGGCATGGCCGGGCGCGGCGTGCCGATCATGGTCGACAATCTGGTGTGGCCCGAAGCACCGTCGGACGTTGAGGCTGAACGCTTGCGCGAGCTGGTGCGGTTGGCGCAGTGCGTCAGCATCGATGTACGCGGTCACGACGAATCAAGCCTGGTGCGCGCGCTGGCCTGCCTGCGCGCCGCGGATCGCGATGCCGTGGTGACGGCTTCGTATCTGTACGAGCAGCGTACCCAACGCGTCTGCATGAATCTGGGTTTTGATGCTTTCGAAGGTTCCTACCTGTTCCGGCCGACCGAAGAACAACTCGTCGATACGCTCAAGCCGAACCGCATCAGCATGCTGCAACTGCTTGCCGCGATCCAGAATCCGGACAACGGACCGGTCGAGCTGGAAGCGTTGATCCGCAATGATGCGGTGCTCAGCTACAAATTGCTCGCGTGCGTGAATTCGGCGTACTTCAACCTGCCGCGCGAGCTGAAATCGCTGCAGCAGGCGGCCATTTATTTCGGCGTCACGCGCATCCGCAACTGGGTGTATGCGATGGCGCTGGGCGATCTCGATGACACGCCGCCCGAGGTGCTGAAGCAAGCCTTGTTGCGCGCACGCATGGCCGAATTGCTGAACGCGAAGATGCCGGCCGATCAGCGCGAACTGGCTTTCACCATGGGGTTGTTCTCGCTGCTGGATACCATCATGGGCATGCCGATGCAGCGCGTACTGGCCGACCTGCCGGTAGCCGACGCGGTGCGCCACGCATTGGTCGACGGCCGCGGCCCGCTGGGTGCGACCCTGAACAGGATCCGCGTCTGGGAACGCGTCGATGCCGCGGATGCCGGTAACGCCGAAGGCGGCGACGACACCGAGGTCGCCGAGGCCTACCTCGGCGCACTGGAATGGGCCGAGCACGTCTACAGCTTCGCGCAACGCAGCGCGGAGTGAGGCGGTTTTGGTCCTCGCAAGGAAAGCGCCGTAGACCGGGTCATGCCGCGCGAACGGTGGATCAAGGCGCGGACGCTTGCGCGCCCGCGCCTTGATCCACCCTACGGATATGGTCGTAGGC
>JBOHYX010000165.1:0-5634 GCA_050738115.1 Rhodanobacteraceae bacterium | reverse complement strand
CTCGGGGTGCTCACGTTCGGCTACCTGGTGGCGCTGCCGGTCATCCTGATCCTGATCGGCGTCGCGATCGGGTGGCGCAGGCGCCGGCGGTGAGCCGCGCAAACCGCCACCTGCTGGCGCTGGCGATCGTCGCCATCGCGCTGGTGGCGACGGTGTTGGGGGTCGGGCGGCGCGACTACCTTCGCGATCCGCCCACCGTCACGCCGCTCGCGCCCGACGCGGTGACGCGCGTCGAACTCGACATTCCGCCGCTCGCGCCGCAGGTGTTCGAGCGGCGTGCGGACGGCTGGTGGCGCGTCCAGCCATCCTCGGCGCGCGCCGACGACGCGCGCGTGGAGCGACTCGCGCGGCTCGCCGCCAGTCCCGTGGCGCGCTGGATCCCGGCGTCGGACATCACGCCCGCGAAAGTCGGGCTCGCACGTCCGTCCGCGACGCTGGTGGTCAATGGCGCGCGCCTCGAATACGGCGGCCTCACGGCAATCGACAAGCTGCGCTACGTGCGCATCGGGGACAAGGTCGCGCTGGTGCCGCGGCAATACAGCCCGGAAGTCATACTCACGAAGTCTGACACCGCACAACCATGAACGCTCGTCATTCCGGGGCGGCCTGCGGCTTCATCGCAGGCCGAACCCGGAATCCATCCCGGTTGTTCGACAACGCAGACAATGGATCCCGGACTCAACGCCGAGGCGCCCGGGATGACGACCGCGGAGCTTTGGCGTGATTGCAACGCCAGCGAGATATGCCTGAACTGCCTGAAGTGGAAACGACGAAACGCGGGATCGCGCCGTTCCTGACCGACCACGTTGTCACGCGGGTGCTGCTGCGCAGGAAGGACCTGCGCTGGCCGATCCCCCGCGCGCTCACGACGCGGCTCCCCGGCCAGCGCATCGAAGCGGTCGAGCGGCGCGCCAAGTACCTGCTGCTGCACACCCGCGCCGGAAGCGCGCTGCTGCACCTCGGCATGTCCGGTTCGCTGCGGATCGTCGAACCCGAGGTCCCGCTCCGCAGGCACGACCATTACGACCTGGTGCTGGATTCCGGCAAGGCGCTGCGCTTCAACGACCCGCGCCGGTTCGGCTGCCTACTCTGGCAGCCGCCGGGGCAGGTGCATCCGCTGCTGCGGCATCTCGGTCCCGAGCCGCTTGGCGAGGCGTTCGATGGCGATTGGCTGTGGGCGGCGTCGCGCGGGCGCAGCGCCGCGGTCAAATCGTTCCTGATGGACCAGTCGATCGTCGTCGGCGTCGGCAACATCTATGCGAACGAGGCCCTGTTCGCGGCGGGCGTCCATCCCCGGCGCGCGGCGGGTGCCGTGTCGCGTGCACGCCATGCGCGCATCGCCGCCGAAATTTGCCACGTGCTCGAGTACGCGATCACGCGCGGCGGCACGACGCTGCGCGATTTCCTCGCCCCCGACGGCGCGCCCGGATACTTCGAGCAGGAGCTCATGGTGTACGGCCGCGCGGGCGAACCGTGCAAGGTGTGCGGCACGCCGATCCGATCCGCCGCGATCGGGCAGCGCATGAGTTACTGGTGCCCCCACTGCCAGCGTTGATATGCGACGGTCCATGACCGCGGGTTCGCGCAAAGTCAGGCCAGGGATGGCCGTACTGATGTCACGGAAGGCGCGGCCGAAAAACGTACGTCGAGCTCAATCGAAGCAGCGATCATGGACGATCGCACCGCTTCGCGGAAAGTCAGGCCAGGGATGGCCGTTCTGGTGTCGATGACCGCAGTTCTATCCACACGACATGCGCCGCGGTGAAGCAGCCATCAGGGATGATGGCACCGCTTCGCGGAAAGTCAGGCCACGGACGGCCGTTCTGGTGCACCGGATTGATCGGCGTTCCAAACTGGCCTTGTATTCGACGCCGCGGCGATCATGGATGATCGCACCTATAGCGCATCGGCGTCGAGCTCGCCAGTCCGGATGCGCATGACCTGATCGAGCGTGGAAATAAAGATCTTGCCATCGCCGATTTTGCCGGTCCGGGCCGCGTGGGTGATCGCCTCGACCGCGCGCTCGACCAGATCGTCCGGCAGCGCGATCTCGAGTTTCACCTTGGGCAGGAAATCCACCACGTACTCGGCGCCCCGATACAGCTCGGTGTGGCCCTTCTGGCGGCCGAACCCCTTGACCTCGGTGACCGTGATGCCGTTGACGCCGACTTCCGACAACGCCTCGCGCACGTCGTCCAGCTTGAACGGCTTGATGATCGCGGTGATGAGCTTCATGGCGCGATCTTACCCGAGGCGGAATGCCAATATGCTCTAATTCATCGGAAAATCCCTACACCCCAACAAGCCGTCCACCGCTGGCTGGGCCGATTCCGGCACAATACCGTGAGGACGCATCGAGGCCACGACATGATCGACGTGCACTCCATAGACCAACTCGCGCACCGGCTGGCCACCCTGGTTCCTCCGGGCCTGGCGCAGGCGCGGGAAGACATGGAAGCCAATTTTCGGGACGTGCTGGCGCACGGATTGCGCCGCCTCGACCTGGTCACGCGCGAGGAATTCGACGCCCAACGCGCGGTCCTGGATCGGGCTCGCGAACAGGTCACCGAACTCGAGAAGCGCGTGGCCGAGCTCGAAACAGCCCGCAACATCTGACCACCACTTTTGCTGGCAAGCTGCCCACGGCGGGAATGGCGGGCCGCTCTGTCACGCGCGTCGAACCGGGTGAAGCGTCGTGGAAACCGTCGTGCGCAAAGGCAGCACATGACCCTGGCCGTTGCGCTGACGCGGGCTTCCGAGGGCGTCGCGGCGCCGCTGGTGACCGTGGAAGTGCATCTGTCGGGCGGCCTGCCCCGGACTTCGATCGTCGGACTGCCCGAAGCCGCGGTCCGCGAAGCGCGCGACCGCGTGCGTGTCGCGATCCAGAACACCCGGTTCCAGTACCCCGCCCGACGGGTGACGGTGAACCTCGCCCCGGCCGAATTGCCCAAGGACGGCGGCCGATTCGACCTTGCGATCGCGCTCGGGATCCTTGCGGCCGGCGGGCAAGTCCCGCGCGAGGCGCTCGCGGGTTGCGAATTCCTGGGCGAGCTCGCACTGTCCGGCGAGTTGCGCCCGGTACCGGGCGTGCTGCCGGCCCTGCTGCGCGCCCGCCACGGCAAACGCTGCGTGATCGTGCCGGAAGGCAACGCCGACGAAGCGGGTCTGCTCGGCGGCGTGGAGGTACGCGTAGCGCGGACGCTGGCCGACGTATGCGCGCATCTGCGCGGGCTGGAACCACTGCCGTCGCCCGCTGCGAGCCCGGCACGCGCCGATCCCGGCGCCCTGCCCGACCTCGCCGACGTGCGCGGCCAGTGGCACGCGCGGCGCGCGCTGGAAGTCGCCGCGGCCGGCGGCCATCACCTCCTGATGATCGGGCCGCCCGGCACCGGCAAGTCCATGCTGGCCGCGCGCCTGCCGGGCATCCTTCCGCCGATGACCGACGCCGAAGCCATCGACGCCTGCGCCGTGCGCTCGGTCGCGGGCGAACCCTTCGACGTCGCCGACTGGTGCCGGCGCCCGTATCGCGCACCCCACCACACCGCGTCCGGCGTCGCGCTGGTTGGCGGCGGGTCGCACCCGCGCCCGGGTGAGGTGTCACTCGCGCACCACGGGGTGCTGTTCCTCGACGAACTGCCGGAATTCGACCGCCGCGTGCTCGAAGTGTTGCGCGAACCCATGGAATCCGGCCGCATCGTGATTTCGCGCGCCGCGCGCCACTGCGAGTTTCCGGCGCGCTTCCAGCTCGTCGCGGCCATGAACCCCTGCCCGTGCGGGTACGCCGGCGACGCCGACGGCCGCTGCCGCTGCACCCCCGACGCGATCGCACGCTACCGCGGGCGCATCTCCGGACCGCTGCTGGACCGCATCGACATCGTTTGTGCGGTGCCGCGCATTCCGCTCGCCGAACTCAGTGCCAACCGGGGGTCTGCCGACGAGGACTCGGCGATCGTGTGTGCACGCGTGACCGCCGCACGCGCCCTTGCGGTGCAGCGCGCCGGCAAGCCCAACGCCGGCCTGACGACCCGCGAAATCGAGCGCGACTGCGCGCTCGGCGCGGCCGAGGCCACGCTGCTCGAACGCGCGCTGGAGAAACTTTCACTGTCGGCGCGCGCCTATCACCGCGTGCTGCGCGTGGCACGCACCATCGCCGACCTCGCGGGCGGCGGGCGCATCGCGCGCGAGCATCTGGCCGAATCGATCCAGTATCGCCGTGGTGCTGGCGCGCCGGTCTGACCACCAACCCCGATCAGCATTGTCGGTCAGCACGGCGCGGTGCCCTGTCACGCCGGGATCGCGACGTGCTGAACAGCCAGATCAGTCCGCGAATGAACGCAAATACCGAAGATCGCCGCCTCGCCCGGCTCCGTCGCACGTCATTCGCGTTCATTCGCGTTGATTTGCGGGCTGTCCCTGCTCGATCGCCAGTGCAGCTTCAGACGCCGCGGTGCTTGCCCCGGAACGGCGCGTAGAACTCGCGCAACGCCGCGATGTCCGCGTCCTTGTCGGGCCCCGGCGTGAACAGCGGTCCGAGGCCGATCACCCTGCGCGGATAATCAAAGTAGCCCGGCAGGATCGGCACGCCCGCGCGCCTGGCGATGTACCAGAACCCCGATTTCCATTTCGCGACCGCCTTGCGGGTGCCTTCGGGTTCGATCACGAGCCACAGCCGCTCGCGCCCATGGAACTGTTCCACCATCTGCTCGACGACCGCGTGCGCGGCGTGACGCTGGATCGACACACCGCCAAGACTTCGCAGCAAACCACCGAGCGGCCAGCGGAACAGTTCGCGCTTGGCCATGAACGCCACGTCGACTCCAAGTGCGACCTTGAACACCAGGCCCCAGATGCCATCCCACCACGACGAATGCGGCGCGACGATCAGCACCAGTTTCGGCACGTCGGGCAGCTCGCCTTCGAGCCGCCAGCCGCCCCAGCGGACCACGCGCCGGAATCCGTGCCGCCACGCGCGATCGGGGAATTGCGGCATCGATGGCGGAAGGGCCACCGGCAGCGCAGGACGGCCATCGTTGTGCGGATCCCCGGTCCCGGATCCCGGATCCTGATCGTTGCCGTTCAATCCCCGCTCCAATCGCGCGTGCGCTTGCGCTTCAGGGCACCGCGCAGCTTCTTGCCCGCCAGGCGACGTTCCTTCGACGCCCGCGTCGGCCTGGTGGCAACGCGCCGCTTCGGCGGCACGAGCGAACCCCGGAGGATGTTGACGAGGCGGGCGCGCGCGTCGTCACGGTTGCGCGCCTGGTCGCGGAAGCGCCGCGCCTGGATCACGAGGACGCCCTCCGTCGTGAGCCGGCGATCGCGGCGGGCGAGGACGCGTTCGCGCACCGCGTCCGGAAGCGACGGCGAGCGGGCCACGTCGAAACGCAGTTCCACCGCACTTTCCGTGCGGTTGACGTGCTGGCCGCCCGGACCGTCCGCGCGCAGGAAGCGCTCGATCAGTTCCGATTCGGGAATGTCGATGGATGCGGAAATGCGCATGTCGCCAAGCGTAAGCCATCCATGTCGAAAGGGCGCGGTCGGTCAGGCTTGCGGCCACGTCACCTCGATGTGCCGGTTGTTGAACTCGGGATCGTCCAGCGAACCGGCGTTCACGACGCGAAGGTCGTCCGGCAGCCC
>JBOHYX010000164.1:0-5643 GCA_050738115.1 Rhodanobacteraceae bacterium | reverse complement strand
GCCGGACTGCACCTCGCGATCGTCGTCACCGCGCAGGATGACGTCGGTCGAAGGCAGGGGCAGGCCGATGGAACCCGTGTAATCCTTGATGTCGAGCCGGTTGGCGCTCACCACCGGCGAGGCCTCAGTCAGGCCATAGCCTTCGATGAGCGGGATCCCCGTGGTCTTCTTCCAGTGCTCGGCGACCGCGCGTTGCACCGCCGCACCGCCGGCCAGCGAGAACTTCACGCGCGAGAAATCGAGGGACGCGAATTGTGGGTGATTGACCAGCGCGTTGTACAGCGTGTTGACGCCCGTCATCGCGCTCCAGCGGACTTTTTTGAGCGTCTTGACGAACGCCGGGATGTCGCGCGGATTGGCGATGAGCACGTTCTCGCCACCGAGATGTGTCATGAACAGTGCGTTCACCGTCAGCGAGAAGATGTGGTACAGGGGCAACGCAGTGATCATCCGTTCTTCGCCCGGCGTGAACAGGTCGCCGACCCAGGCCGCAAGCTGCAACGTGTTCGCGACCATGTTGCCGTGGGTGAGCACCGCGCCCTTGGCGACGCCGGTAGTGCCGCCCGTGTACTGCAGGAAGGCGATGTCGTCGTGGCCGAGTTCCACGCGGGGTACCTGCATGCCTGCGCCCTTGCGTAGCACATCGCCA
Organism: Rhodanobacteraceae bacterium; assembly: GCA_050738115.1. GTDB lineage: Bacteria > Pseudomonadota > Gammaproteobacteria > Xanthomonadales > Rhodanobacteraceae > 66-474. Next base: position 4,994 of record JBOHYX010000164.1, on the reverse strand, counting down.
AAGCACAGGTGCCCCGGCAGCGACCAGCGCGGAACCATCTTCTTCAGGCGCTTGACCGCGAAGCTGAGCAAGGGGCCCTTCGGGAAGCCGAGCTGGTCGCCGATCGAGGTGACGATGACGTGTTCCACCGGCGTTTTGCCTGGCGCCTCCTGCAGCGTCGCGGCGAAGTTTTCGAGCACCACGATGGCCTTCGCGCACGAGTCGGCAAGCTGGTGCTCGAGTTCCCGCGCCGTATACAGCGGATTGACGTTGACCACCGCCAGGCCCGCGCGCAGCGCGCCGAACAGCGCGATCGGGTATTGCAACAGGTTCGGCAGCATGATCGCGATGCGATCGCCCTTGCCGAGTTTCCACTCCTGCGCGAGGAATGCGGCGAACCGCGCGCTCAACCGGTCCAGATCCGCCCAGTCCAGCGTCACGCCGAAACTGGAATACGCGGGTTTCCGGGGGTGGCGGGCACAAGCCTGCTCGAACATTGCGACAATCGACGGACAGGCATCGATGTCGATCGCGGCGGGAATGCCGGCCGGGTAATTCGCGAGCCAGGGTCGAGGATCGGCCATGCTTGTTCCCTGCTGTGGTGCCGCGCGGGTTGCGTGCGTCCGTGGCATTGGAGCACGATAGGCCGAAGCGCGGCAAGCCGCGGACAGGGCAGGGAATCGCGGTGACACCGAAGCGCACACAGGAACGGAATCACGTCGGCGGTGTCGCCTTTGCGGCCGCCGTTGTGTTCGCCATTGCCGTGCTGTCGGGCTGCCACCGTGCGCCGGACGAGCAGCAAATCCACCAGGCGATCGATTCGGCCGCGTCGGCGGCCCGCGCGAACGACACGCACGCCGTGCTGCGCGTGGTGTCGGGCGACTTCGTCGGCAACGATGGTAAGCTCGACCGCCGCGATCTTCGCCAATTGCTGGCGCTGCGCACGCTCAGGCAGGACCATAGCGGCATCCTGGTCGGGCCGGTGTCCTTCGAGCGCAGCGGCGACCGCATCATGGCGCGGTTCAACCTGGTTCTGACCGGCGGCAGAGCGGGAGACCTGCTTCCATCACGGTCGGCGATCTACGCGATGACCACCGCGTGGCGGCGCGAGGGCGGCGAGTGGATCTGCTACAACGCGCGCTGGCGCCCGGTGCTTGGGCGCGATTGACGCGCTTGTCAACGGCACGGCGGATTCCTTGGTTATCACTGGAATGGAGGACATGGTGGACGGGATGCGCAGGGTTTTCGTGGTGGGGTGCCCGCGTTCGGGCACGACGCTCGTGCAGGCGCTGATTGCGCGTCACCCGGATGTGTTTTCCCTGCACGAAACCCACTTCTTCGAAGCCCTGCTCGGCGATGTGGGCGTACGTTGGGGCGATCTCGCAGCGGGATCGGCCCGTCACTGGTATCACCGTGCGGGGCTGGCGCGGTCGGCGGGGCGACGGCGGCTGCGCGAGCTCGAGCGCAGGTACCCGCGGGCGCGCCGGCTCCGACCAATCCCGCGCCGATGGCGGGCCTGCGCGCGACGCTACGTCGCGATGCTCGATGCGGCGGCGCGCGGGCGCGGTCGGACCCACTGGGTCGAGAAAACCCCCAACCACTTGTTGTTCCTCGACGAGATCGCGGCCTGCGCGCCCGGCGCCCGTTTCGTGCACGTGCTGCGCAACGGACTCGACGTGGTCGCCTCGGCGATCGACGCCGACCTGCGGCTGGACCTCGGCGGATTCCGCGGCGGCGTCGCGCACTGGACCCGACGCTGGAACCGTGCCATGGCACTGCATCAGGCGCACGCCGGCGAGCCGCGCCATTACCTGGTTTGCCTCGAAGATCTGATCGCCGACGAGGCGGGTGAGTGGAGGCGCCTGCGGGCATTCCTTGCCCTCGATCCCGACCAGCCGCTCATGCAACGTCCGGGGTTCGCGCTGGCGGACGTCCGCGATGAACCGTGGAAGGCGGCCGCGCTGCCGGGCGTCGTGGGGACGGTCGACGGCAAGGCGCAGGGCCTGTTCGGTCCATGGTCGCTCGCGTGGCTGCGGAGTTCGCTGACCGACTATCGGCCGATCCGGGCAGAGGTTCACCGGCGGCATCGCGTCGCGGAGGGCTCGGACGCACCGCCCGCTGTCAGTGACGTGCAGCGGTCCCGGCGTGAAGGCGACGTGTCGTTCGCTGAACGGCACTCAGTGCTGTGATGCGCCACCCATGCAATACAGCACGGTCGCGTTCCAGGCCGCGGATCAACGCGGATTCACATGGATGGCGCTTTCCTGATCCGCGATCATCCGCGTAAATCCGCGTCGAAGAGTGCTCGTTTCACGCTGACAAGGAGGCGCTGCGGGAGCCGCGGTCATGCCGCCTTTTTCGCCAGATCGCGCAGCACGTACTGCAGGATGCCGCCGTGCTTGTAGAAGTCGCGCTCCTTTGGCGTCAGTAGCATCACGCGCACGTCGAACGCCTTTTTCTTGCCGTCCTTCGACGTGGCGACCACGTGCGCCAGCTTCGCGTTGCCGTTGTCGAGGCTGGTGATGGCATACGTTTCCTTTCCGTCCAGGCCCAACGACTGCGCGTTTTCGCCATCCTTGAACTGCAGCGGCAGCACGCCCATGCCGACGAGGTTCGAGCGGTGGATGCGCTCGAAGCTCTGCGCGATCACGGCTTCGACCCCGAGCAGCAGGGTGCCCTTGGCGGCCCAGTCGCGCGATGAACCGGTGCCGTACTCCTTGCCGGCGATCACGATCAGCGGGCTGTGCTGCTTCTGGTACTCCATCGCGGCGTCGTAGATGGTCATCTGCTTGCCGCTCGGCACGTGCAGCGTGTAACCGCCCTCGACGTTGTCGAGGAGCTTGTTGCGGATGCGGATGTTGGCGAAGGTGCCGCGCACCATCACGTCATCGTTGCCACGCCGTGAACCGTACGAATTGAAGTTCTTCGGCTCGACGCCGTGCTCCATCAGGAACTTGCCGGCGGGCGAATCCTTCTTGATCGCGCCGGCGGGCGAGATGTGGTCGGTGGTGATGGAATCGCCGAACAGGCCGATGCAGTACGCGTCCTCGATGTCCGCGTGGTCGGGCAGGTCCATCGTCATGCCGTCGAAATACGGCGGATTCTTGATGTACGTCGACTTGCCGTCCCAGGCGTACTGGTCGCCCTCGGGCACCTCGACCGCGTTCCATTCCTTGTTGCCCTTGAAGACTTCCCCGTAGTTCTTCCTGAACATGCCCGAGTTGATGGAGGTCGTCACCAGGTGGGCGATTTCCTGGTTGCTCGGCCAGATGTCCTTGAGGTACACGTCCTTGCCGTCCTTGTCCTGGCCGAGGGGCTGCTTCGACAGGTCGATGTCGACGGTGCCCGCGATTGCGAATGCGACCACCAGCGGCGGCGAGGCGAGATAGTTCATCTTCACTTCGGAGTGGATGCGTCCCTCGAAGTTGCGGTTGCCCGAGAGCACCGCGGCGACCGCGTAATCGTGGGCCTGGACGCGCTTGCTGACGTCTTCGGGCAGCGGGCCCGAGTTGCCGATGCAGGTGGTGCAGCCATAACCGACCAGGAAGAAGCCGAGCTTCTGCAGATCCTCCATCAACCCGGTCGCCTCGAGATAGTCGGTGACCACCTTCGAACCCGGCGCCAGCGAAGTCTTGACCCACGGCTTGGGCTTGAGCCCCCGCTCGGCGGCCTTGCGGGCCAGCAGGCCGGCGCCGATCATCACCGCCGGATTGGAGGTGTTGGTGCACGAGGTGATCGCGGCAATCACCACGGAACCGTTCTCGAGTTCACAGTGTTCTTCGTGCGGGCAAACATTGGGGGAGGATTCCTGCTCGCTTTCGGCGCGACCGACCGCGGTGCTGCCGCCCTCGTTGAGGAACCGCTCCTTCTGCTTGTCCCATTTGTCGCCGCGGCTGCCCTGGGTGAGCGCCTGCATCGTCGACTTGTAGCTCTCGCGCATGTCGGACAGCAGCACGCGGTCCTGTGGCCGCTTGGGTCCGGCGAGCGATGGCTTCACGCTCGCGAGATCGAGTTCCAGCACCGAGCTGAATTCGGGCACCGGGCTGTGTTCGTCGTGCCACAGGCCCTGCGCCTTGGCATAGGCCTCGATCAACTCGATGTGCGCAGGCTCGCGGCCGGACAGCTTGAGATACTTGATGGACTCGGCGTCGATCGGGCAGATCGCGCAGGTGGCGCCGTATTCGGGCGACATGTTCCCGAGCGTGGCGCGGTCGGCCAGCGGCAAGTGCTGCAGGCCCGGACCGAAGAACTCGACGAACTTGCCGACCACGCCGTGCTTGCGCAGCATCTGCGCGACGGTGAGCACGAGGTCCGTGGCCGTCGCGCCTTCCGGCAGCTTGCCGGTGAAACGGAACCCGGCCACCTGCGGCACCAGCATCGACGAACCCTGGCCCAGCATCGCGGCTTCGGCCTCGATGCCGCCGACGCCCCAGCCGAGTACGCCGAGGCCATTGACCATCGTGGTGTGCGAGTCGGTGCCGAACAGGGTGTCAGGAAACGCCCAGGTCTCGCCGTCGATCTCGCGCGTCATCACCACCCGCGAGAGGTATTCGAGATTGACCTGGTGCACGATGCCGGTGGCGGGCGGCACCACCTTGAAATCATCGAACGCGTTCTGGCCCCAGCGCAGGAATGCGTAGCGTTCGTGGTTGCGCTTGAATTCGATCGCGGCGTTGCGCGCCAGCGCGTCGGCCTCGCCGAACACGTCGACCTGCACCGAGTGGTCGATCACGAGCTCACAAGGTGACTGCGGATTGATCTTCGTCGGATCGCCGCCGAGCGCCTTCATCGCATCGCGCATCGCGGCCAGATCGACCATGGACGGTACGCCGGTGAAGTCCTGCAGCACCACCCGCGCGGGCAGGAAGGAAATTTCCGTCGCGGGCTCGGCCTTCGGGTCCCACTTCAACACCGCCTCGACCTGCGCGCGGGTGACCTCGTGGCCGTCCTCGTTGCGCAGCAGGTTTTCCAGCAGCACCTTCATCGAGTACGGCAGGCGCTTGATGTCGTGGTGC
>JBOHYX010000163.1:0-5684 GCA_050738115.1 Rhodanobacteraceae bacterium | reverse complement strand
CGCGTGCACGCCGCCGCGTGAGGCCATGTCCGCAGGCGCGCAACGTGGCGCCCCGGTCGCCGCCGAGGGCGGCTCCTACAACGGCAATGAACCGACCATAGAACGTGTAGGAGCGCGCCTGCGCGCGACCGGTAGCCATGGAACAACCACGTACGTCGCGACGGCGGTCGCCGCCGAGGGCGGCTCCTACAGCCGAGCCGGGCCCCGTGCGCGCCGCGCATTCCGCATGTATCATTCGCGGTTACGCATCTTTCCATCCGTATCAAAGGATACAGACCACGATGAGCCGCTATCTGTTCACCTCCGAATCGGTCTCCGAAGGCCACCCGGACAAGGTTGCCGACCGGATCTCCGACGCCGTGCTGGACGCGATCCTGGCGCAGGACAAGCGCGCCCACGTTGCGTGCGAGACGATGGTGAAGACCGGCGTCGCGATCGTCTCGGGCGAAATCACGACCGACGCTTGGGTGGACATCGAAGCGCTGGCGCGTGGCGTGATCCTCGACATCGGCTACGACTCGTCCATCGTCGGCTTCGACGGGCGGACCTGCGGGGTACTGAACCTGATCGGCAAGCAGTCGCCCGACATCAACCAGGGCGTCAGCCGCAAGAATCCCGAAGCGCAGGGCGCCGGCGACCAGGGCCTGATGTTCGGCTACGCCTGCAACGAGGCGCCCGAGTGCATGCCGGCTCCGATCTACTATTCGCACCGGCTGGTCGAGCAGCAGTCGAAGGTGCGCAAATCCGGCAAGCTCAAGTGGCTGCGCCCGGACGCCAAGTCGCAGGTGACGCTCCTGTACAACGAAGACAACACCGTCGCCGGCCTCGACGCGGTGGTGCTCTCCACGCAGCACGATCCCGACATCAAGTACGCCGACCTCGTCGAGGGCGTGCGCGAATGCATCCTGAAGCCGGTGCTGCCGAAGAAGTGGCTGGACGCGCTGCCGAAGAACAAGGTGCACATCAACCCGACCGGCAAGTTCGTGATCGGCGGCCCGGTCGGCGACTGCGGCCTGACCGGCCGCAAGATCATCGTCGACACCTACGGCGGCACGGCACGCCACGGCGGCGGCGCGTTCTCCGGCAAGGACCCGTCCAAGGTCGACCGTTCGGCCAGCTATGCGGCGCGCTACGTCGCCAAGAACATCATCGCCGCCGGCATCGCCGACCGTTGCGAGGTGCAGGTGTCCTACGCGATCGGCGTGGCCGAACCGACCTCGATTTCCGTCACGACCTTCGGCACCGGCAAGATTTCCGACGACAAGATCGAAAAGCTGATCCGTCAGCACTTCGACCTTCGCCCATACGGCATCATCAGGATGCTGGACCTGATCCACCCGATGTATCAGCCGACGTCAGCCTACGGCCACTTCGGGCGCAAGCCATTCCAGCACACCTACAAATGGCAGGACCACGAGAACGGCAAGCTGGTGAAGAAGTCGGAAACCGCCACCGCGTTTTCGTGGGAAGCGACCGACCGCGCCGACGAGCTGCGCAAGGCGGCGAAGGTGTAGGCGTCATGGATTGCGTTGCGATCCACGACGTATTCGGGATTGGCAACGTTCATGTTGACCCGCCGACGCTTTCAGCTTCGTCATTCCGGGGCGACCTGCGGCCTCATCGCAGGTCGAACCCGGAATGACCAACTGTATATCCGGGGCGCGCCGCCGCGCCAAGCAGCCTGGTTGGCGCGAACGTTTGCAGCGCGATGCATATCAGGAGCCTGCGGGCGCGCGACAACAACTGCCATCAATGGACTTCGTGGTCCACGGCATGAAGGCTCCCGCGGGTGTTTTGTAGAAACGCGCGCGACGACCTCACCCCGTATTCTGCAACCCGCGCGCCACGCCGTTGACGCAGGCCACCAGTGCGCGCAATAGGTCATCGTCCCGACTGCCCGCCGCGCGCCAACGCGCGAGCAGGTCCACCTGCAGCACGCTCATCGGATCAATGTACGGATTGCGCAGGCGGATCGACTGGGCAAGCCGCGGGTCATCAGCAAGCAGCGCGTCGTGGTCCTTGAGGTGCAGGATCGCATCACGGGTACGCCGGAACTCGCGCTCGATGCGCGGGAAAAATCTCGGATGCAGATCGCCGGACAGCCGCGAGAAGGCTTCGGCGATGCCGAGGTCGGCCTTGGCCAGCATCATCTCGACGTCGTCCAGCAGGGTCGCGAGGAACGGCCAGTCGCGCGCCATCTCGGCCATCGCCGCCTCGCCCGCCCCGTCGACGCCGCGCTCGAGCGCCGTGCCGAGGCCATACCAGCCCGGCAGGATCGAGCGCATCTGCGTCCAGGCGAATACCCACGGGATCGCGCGCAGGTCCTCGACGCCGTGCATGCTGCGGCGACTCGCGGGGCGCGAGCTCATCGTCATGCGTTCGATCACGTCGACCAGCGTGGCGCTGCGGAAGTAGCGGACGAAATCGGCGTCGCCCACGAACGCGCGGTACGCGTCGCGGCTCGCAGAGGCCAGCGCGTGCATGCGTTGCACCCACTGCCGTTCGCGCGGCTCGGGATCGCGCGGGCGCAGCGAGGCGCGCAGGGTCGCACCGACGTTCTGTTCGAGGTTGCGCAGCGCCAACGCGCGGATCCCGTACTTGCGGTGGATCACCTCGCCCTGCTCGGTCACCCGCAATCGCCCGGCGACTGCACCGCGCGGCGAGGCCATCAGCGCGGGCGTGACCTTGCTGCCGCCGCGGCAAGCCGAGCCGCCGCGCCCGTGGAAGAACGCAAGGCCGATGCCGGCCGTGTGCGCGACTTCCAACAGTTCCACCTGCGCGCGCTGCAAGGCCCAACGCGCGGCCAGGATGCCGCCGTCCTTGGCGCTGTCCGAATAACCCAGCATCACCAGTTGGCGATCGCCCCGCCGCGCGAGGTGCGCGCGGTAGACCGGATCGTCGAGCAACGCGCGCAGGGTCGCCGCCGCGTGCTGCAAGTCATCGACGGTCTCGAACAACGGCGCGATGTCGAGCGGCACCGCGCCACTCTCGACCAGCCCGCCGTAGCGCGCCAGCGCGAGCACCGCGAGCACGTCCGCGGCCGACCGCGCCATCGAGATGATGTACGGACCAGTGGCGCCGCTGCCATAGCGGTGGCGCGCATCGGCGAGCGTCGCGAACACGGCCCGGATGCGCGCGACTTCCGGCTGATCGCGGTCGCCGAAAGCAGCCTCGCCGGCCGCAAGCGGACGCAGGCGCTCGGCACGCGCCGCGGCATCACGAGCGGCCCAATCGGCATCGTCCATCAGCACCGCGAGCACGTCGTCGTGGACCCGCGAATCCTGGCGTACGTCCAGCCGCGCGAGGTGAAATCCGAAGGTACGGATCCGCCACAGCAACCGGCGCACCGCGAACAGCCCGGCATTCGCCCCCTTGTGCGCCGCGAGGCTGGCCGCGATCAACGCAACGTCGGCCTCGAATTCATCCGCATTGGCGTAGCCGCGGGCATCGTCGGCTTCGCTCGCCTGCAGGCGCGCCCGCATCAAGGTCAGCAGACAGCGATAAGGCATGTTGGCGTGGCGTGGCCGGATCCGGCCGGCCGCTTCCGGCAACTGCGCCCGATACGCGACCAGGCGCGCACGGACGTCGTCGGACACCTCGACGCGATCGTCGGTCTGGCTGAGCGCGCGTGCCAGCCACGCGCAGCCCGCGCGATAGTGTTCCAGCACCATCGCACGCTGGCCACGCAAAGTTTCATCGATGGTGTCGGCGCCGACGTTCGGATTGCCATCCATGTCGCCGCCGACCCACGAGCCGAACCGCAGCACCCGCGGCAGCTCGTCCGTGATCCCGTAGACGCGCGCCAGCTCATGCGCGAACGACTCGTAGAAAACCGTCACCACGCGGTACAGCGGTTCGGCGAGGTAGAAGCCGATGTGTTCGAATTCGTCCTGGATGCTGGGGCGCACGCGCGACGCATCGGCGGTCTGCCAGCTCGAGGTCAGCGCCATCCGCAGGCGCTCGTGCTCGAGCGCGCGCTCGCGCGGGGTGCGCGCATCGTCGAACCGATCCACCAGCGCGCGCACGATGTCCTGGTCCTTTTCCAGCAGCGAGCGTCGCACCGCCTCGGTCGGATGCGCGGTGAACACCGATTCGACGTCGAGGCGCGCGATCCAGCCCTTGAGTTCGTCCGCCGTCACGCCGCGCGCCTTCAGTTTTTCCAGCACGTCGCCCAGCGATTCCGGCTGCGGCGTGGCGCCGGCGCGCTGGTAGTCACGCCGGCGCCGGATCCGGTGCACGCGTTCGGCCGCGTTGACGGCTTGGAACCACGCGGCGAACGCGCGCGCCAGCATCTCGGCTGCCGCGGGATCGGTGCCCGCCAGCATCGCTGCCAGCGCCTCGATGCCGGCCGCGGATTCGCGCCGATGTATCGCCGCGGTACGTACCCGTTCGACCCGGTCGAAGAACGCCGCACCACCCTGCTCGGCCAGCATCTCGCCGACCAGCGTTCCCAATTCACGCACGTCGTCGCGCAGCGGCTCGTCCTGCGGCGGGAACACGATGTCGCGGCGTGTTTCGACGTGCTGGCCTGGCAGATTCACGCAGACTCCAGTCGGCGGGTGTTTCCCCACGGTAGCGGCGCCGTTCCGGCCCTGCACGAGCTCCAATCACCGGGAATCGCGACTCATCTTCCTCATCCGCGCACCCCAGCTCGCCATTCCGGGGCCGCCGCCGGCTTCATCGGCGGCGGAACCCGGAATCCAGCTTCTGTTCGCCGATGGTTGACGAGCTGGATTTCGGGTTCTGCCCGCAAACAGCGCGGGCAGCCCCGGAATGACGAACATAAAGCGATGGGGCCAGGCCGCCCGCGCACCGTCACGGCCAATCAGATTCATCTTTTCATCGCGACGAACGGATATAATGCCTGCTGGTCGAGGGGCGCTGCAACTCGCTGTACGTGGACCGCTCCACAAGTGTCCGCACCGCGGACGCTCGGGACAACGGGTCAGGCTCGACCAATCCAACCCAACGGCGCCCATCCTGCCCGCCTTCGCGGGGCCCGGCCTTGCCGGTGCACCAACTCACAGGAGCCTAACCATGAACGCAGTGCCCAAAGCTTCCAGCACTCACGATTACAAGGTCCGCGACATCACGCTCGCCGATCTCGGCCGCAAGCGCATCAGGATGGCCGAACAGGAAATGCCGGGCCTGATGCAGATCCGTGCGCGCTACGCGCCGCAGACACCGCTGCAGGGCGTGCGCGTCTCGGGATCCTTGCACATGACCAAGGAAACCGCGGTGCTGATCGAGACGCTGACCGCGCTCGGCGCAAAGGTGCGCTGGGCGTCGTGCAACATCTTCTCGACCCAGGACGACTGCGCTGCCGCGATCGCGGCCGAGGGCATCCCGGTGTTCGCGTGGAAAGGCGAGACGCTCGAAGAATACTGGCAGTGCACACTGGACGCGCTGACGCATCCCGACATGCACGGGCCCGAACTCGTCGTCGACGACGGCGGCGACGCCACGCTGCTGATCCACAAGGGCGTCGAGATGGAGAACGGCGCCAAATGGGTGGACGAGCCCGGCGCCAACCACGAGGAGCAGGTCATCAAGGACCTGCTGAAGCAGACCCGTACCGAACGGCCCGGCTTCTGGAAGAAGGTCGCCTCGGAATGGCGCGGCGTGTCGGAGGAAACCACGACCGGCGTGCACCGCCTGTACCAGCTCGCCGAACGCGGCAAGCT
>JBOHYX010000162.1:0-5751 GCA_050738115.1 Rhodanobacteraceae bacterium | reverse complement strand
AGCTGAAGGTCTCCGACCCCAGCAAGCTGCTGCACCGTTACGCGTGCAAGGATTGCGGCGTGCACATGTATGGCGTGATCGACAAGCCGGACCACGTGTTCCACGGCTTTGCGTTCATCCATCCGGAACGCTCCCGCGACACCGGCTATGCGCCGCCGACGTTCGCGGCGTTCGTGTCCTCCGCGATCGAGGGCGGCGTCGCTCCGTCAGACATGGCGTGGGTGCGCGGCCGGTTGCACGAGCTCGGAATCGAGCCCTACGACTGCTATTCCCCGCAACTGATGGACATCGTCGCGACGCACGCTGCGAAGGCCTCGGGCGTACTCAAGGCCTGATCCGGCGGCGGTGACGCGCTCGCCGGTTCCGGTGGACGTGCGCCGCGGGCGCCCGTCCGCGGAAGCGGCAGCGCTGCGGAAGCGGCGGGAGGTCGGGGTCTCGTTGCCGTGCTCCGCGTGGTCCCGATCAGCGTACGCCGGAAGGATTGCCATAGCGCCGGCAGTGCGTGCCGGCGTTTTTGCGCGCGAGCGCAGATGTATTGCCGAAAGACGAGGTCGTTTTGGTTCGCAGGTATCGAAACACACATCGGGTGGCAATCGGCGTCAGCGCCCTGGCCGCAGCCGTGGGCGCATGGCTGTCCGGTGTGGCGCTGGCGGCGCCGCCGCTGCAGCAACTCGGCGAAATCGTCGTGATCGGGGTGACGCCGCTGCCGGGGTTGGACGTGCCGGCTTTGCAGGTGCCGCTGAACACCCAGAGTGCACAATCCGACGACTTCCAGAACGTCCACGGTCAGGCGGTGACGGACCTGCTGCAGGACAACTTCCAGGGCGTCAGCATCAGCCAGTCGCAGGGCAACCCGTGGCAGGCGAACCTGTTCTTCCACGGCTTCACGCTGTCGCCGTTGCTCGGCTCGTCGTCGGGCGTTTCGGTGTACGTGGATGGCGTGCGCCAGAACGAGCCGTTCTCGGAGACGATGAACTGGGAATCCATTCCCGATTTCGCGATCAGGAACCTGACCCTGATCCCGAGTTCCAGCCCCGCGTACGGGTTCAACACGCTGGGCGCCGCCCTGGTCATGACCACCCGGAGCGGCTTCAACAGCCCCGGCGCGTCGGTCAACGTGTCCGGCGGCTCGTGGGGGCGCATCCAGAGTGATGCGGAATTCGGTGCCCACACCCGCAAATTCGGGTTCTACGCCGGCGTCGGCAGCGACTACGAAACCGGGTGGCGGGACTTCTCGTCCAGTCGCGTGCAGCAGGGCTTTTTTCGTTTCGACTGGCGACCCGACGACCTGACCGACATTGCGCTGAGTTACACGGGTGCGCACGCGCGGCTGTACGGCACCCAGACGCTCCCCGTCGAATGGGCCGACACGCCGAAGGCCGCGTTCACCTGGCCTGACCATTTCACCAACAATCTCAGCCAGATCAACCTGCGGGGTTCGCGTCAGCTCGATCCGGCATGGTCACTGGACGCCAACGCGTACCTGCGACTGTCGCAGAGCCGCAGTTTCAACAGCAACACCAACGATTACGACGCGTACGACGAGGAAGACGACGGCCCGCTGGGCTACAACGTCAGCGGCCCGTACGATCCCGATTCGGTTGGGCAGTATTTCTACTCCGGCGTGACGCCGCCGTACGATCCGTACCACCCGGCGGCGACGATCAACAACGTGGTCGCCTCGAACGTGCTGGGCAACGTCAAGACGCGCGGCTACGGCGGTTCGGTCCAGGTCGTGAACCAGGGGCATCTTGGAAGCTTCCACAACCAGTTCACCGCGGGCTTGAGCCTCGCCGCGGCCAGCAACGACTTCATCCAGTTCGGGCAGCCGGCGTACTTTCCGTATGACGTCGCGCTCCGGGGCGACACCATCGGCCTGTCGCCGTTTGACGAGGACCTGCAGACCTGGGCCGGCACCAGCAACCGCGATCTCGGCGCATATTTCGTCGACGTGCTCGCGCTCGGCGACAGCGTGCACGTGACCGGTGGCGCGCGTTACGACCACAGCACCATCAGTGTCAACGACCTCACCGGCGAGGCGCCGGCGATCAACGGGCGCAACAGCTTCCACCGCCTCAATCCGACCCTTGGCGTGACCTGGACGATCACGCCAAACCTCGGTACCTACTTCAATTACGACGAGGGCATGCGCACGCCCACGCCCATCGAGCTCGAATGCGCCGATCCCGATGCGCCGTGCTCGCTGCCCAACGACTTTACCGGCGACCCGCCCCTGAAGCCCGTGGTGGCACATACGTTCAGTGCTGGCCTGCGCGGAAAATTCGCGGGCGGTCACCTGCACTGGAACGCTTCGCCGTACTACAGCCGCGTCACCAATGACATCCTCACGATCTTCACCGGCGGCAGCTCGCAGGGCTACTTCGCGAACGTGCCGAAGACGGTGCGCAAGGGCGTGGATCTCGGTCTCGGCGGGCAGTGGCAGCGCCTCAACTGGCAGGCCAACCTGAGCTACATCGATGCAACCTATGGCGCGCCGTTCGAGGAACTGGCCGAGGACAATTCCAGCGTCAACGCCAACGGTGTGATCCAGGTCGAGAGCGGCGACCGGCTGCCGGGTATCCCGCGGTGGGTGGCGAACCTCGCCGCCGAGTACCAACTGACACAGCGCTGGTCCTTCGGCGGCAACATCCGGGCGTATTCCAGCCAGTTTGCAACCGGTGACGAGAACAATCAGGACAGCCACGGTGCGGTGCCGGGTTATGCATTGCTCGATCTCGATCTGCATTGGCAGGCCACGCGGCAGCTGGCGTTGTTCGCCAAGGTCCAGAACGTGTTCGACCGCCATTATTTCGTCAGCGGCCAGTTGGCCGACAACGTGTTCGACACGCCGACCCGGCTGATCGATACCACCGGCCCGGGCACGCCCACCTTGTTTGTCATGCCCGGTGCGCCGCGTGGCTGGTTCGTCGGGTTGAGTTACGACTTCGGCGACGGAGGGTCCTGATACCGAACCGGTTTCCTGAAAGAGTGCCCGCTCCAATCCAGGAGGTATTTCCATGCAAGACTCACAGAAGGCCCCGCAAGGGAGCGGGCGGATGGCGCGCGCCATCCAGATGCGGGTAGTCCCGGCTGCAATCGCTGCGGGCCTGTCGATTGCAACGCTGCTGCCGCTCGCCGCGCGCGCGCAGGGCGCACCGCAGCAGGTGGCGCCGCCAACGTCGCGCTCGAACCCGCGCGCGCTGCCCACCATCGTGGTGACCGCAACGCGCACCCCGCAGCCGGCGTTCGACGTGCCGGCATCGATCAGCGCCGTGAAGCTTGGCCGCCCGAATAGTGTCAATGCGGGAGTCAATGTGACGGAATATCTGCGCCAGATCCCGGGTGTGTTGGCGCGCAACCGCCAGGACTACGCGGAAGGCGATCAGATTTCGATCCGTGGGTTCGGCTCGACCTCGACGTTTGGAGAGACCGATGTGCGCGTTTACGCGGACGGGATCCCGTCGACGATGCCTGATGGTTCGGGCGATATATCCAATTTCGATTTCGGCGGCGCCGACCGGATCGAGGTGTTGCGTGGCCCGTTTTCTGCGTTGTACGGGAATTCCTCCGGTGGCGTCATCCAGATTTTCACCGCCGACGGCAGCAATCCACCCGAGATACTGGGAAATTTCGGTGGTGGCAGCGACGGCGCCTGGAAGGCGGACGTTGGCGCGCGCGGTACGGTCGGGGGGTTTGGTTACAATCTGGACCTGTCGCAATTTGAAACCGACGGCTACCGCGAGCACAGTGCTGCCACGCGGACCAACGGCAACGCGAAGCTCGATTTCAAGATCGGCAAGCATGGCAAGCTGACGCTGCTGCTGAATACGGTGTCACTGCCGCTGTCACAGGACCCCGCAGGCCTGACCCTCGCCCAGTTCCAGGCGGACCCGCGCCAGGCGTCCGCAACCAACCTGCTCTACAACGCGCGCAAAAGTGTGCACCAGGAGCAGGGCGGAGCCGTCTACACGCAAGACATCGGCGAGCACCAGGAGTTTCGCGCCATGGTCTATTACGGCCAGCGCCGGGTGCAGCAATTTCTGCCGATTCCGGCCATTGCCCAGCGCAGCCCCACGAGTGGCGGCGGCGTCATCGGGCTGGGCGGTGTATACAAGGGCACGGACCTTCGCTGGACCTGGAAAAGCGACCTGCTGGGGCGCCCGTTCAGCGTGATCGTCGGCGCTGCCTACGACTGGGAAGGCGTGCACCGTCAGGGCTTCAACAATTTCGACGGCGACATCCTTGGGGTTCAGGGCGCACTGCGTCGCGACGAGCAGGACAATGTCTTCAACCTCGACGAATACACGCAGGCGTCCTGGAAGATCGCACGGCGCTGGTCGTTGATGGTGGGTGCGCGTCACAGCGTCGTGCACTTCACCTCCCGGGACCATTTCATCACCGCCGACAACGGGAACGACAGCGGGAGCCTCACGTTTGGCTCTACCGACCCGGTGGCGGGGCTGATGTTCGACGCCAGGCCGGACTGGCACCTGTATGCGTCCTGGGGGGAAGGTTTCGATACGCCGACCCAGGATCAACTGGCGTACCGTCCGGATTTTGCGACCGGCCTCAATTTCAACCTGCATCCCCAGCGCACGCGCAGTGGCGAAATCGGTTCCAAGTGGCTCTTCAACGATGGGGGTGCGTTGGACGTGGCGCTGTTCCAGGCCGACACGCGCGACGAGATTGCCGTGCTGGCGAGTTCCGGTGGCCGCACCACGTATCAGAATGTCGGCCCGGTGCGTCGGCGGGGTGGCGAGATTGGCCTCGACCTGCCCATCGGCGACATGTGGCAATGGAGCGCCGCCTACACGTATCTCGATGCGAGTTTCCAAAGCTCGTTTGGCGATGTGAAGTCCGGTACCCGGATGCCGGCCGTGCCGCGTAATTTGCTGCACACTGCGCTGCGCTGGGGACGCGATGTCGGCTGGCACGCCGGGATCAGCGTCGATGCCGCAAGCACGACGTCGGTCAACGATGCCGATACGCTGGTGGCGCCGGGCTATGCGATCGCGAACCTGAGCGGCGGCTACGTGTACAACACGAGTCGGTACACGATCGCGCCGTACGCGCGGATCGACAACCTGGCCGATCACAGCTACGTCGGCGCGATCATCGTCAACCAGGCCCAAGGCGCTGCATTCGAAGCCGCCTCCGGCCGCACGTTCTGGGTTGGCATCAACGTCAGGTTGCGCGAGGTGGATTGAAGCCTTCTGTCGTCACCCGCGCACGGGCGGGCTGATGGCGTGCTTGCGGAACTTGCGGTACAGCGTGCTGCGGCTCATGCGCAGCTCGCGGGCCGCGTGGCTGACGTTCCAGTCGTACTGCTCCAGGGCACGGACCAGCGCCGCACGCTCCACGTTTTGCAGCGCGACGGCGGGGGACTCGATGCGCGCGGCGGGCGCACCGTCGGCGGTCGTCGCAGCCGGACGTTGGTCCTGGTCGATGATTTCCTGCGGCAGGTTGGACAGGCGGATCACGCGGTCGTCGCACAGCGCCGCCGCCGTACGCAGCACGTTGCGCAACTGCCGGATGTTGCCGGGCCAGTCGTAACGCACCATGCGCTCGTAGGCATTCGCCGAAATGTCCACCGGTTCCTCGTCGCCGCATTCCTCCTGGAGCAACGTGCGGATGAGGTCGCCCTTGTCCGCGCGATCCTTGAGCGCGGGCAGCTCCAGCGTCGTGCCGGCGAGGCGGTAGTACAGGTCCTCGCGAAATTCGTGGGTCGCGATCATCCGGCGCAGGTCGCGA
>JBOHYX010000161.1:0-5876 GCA_050738115.1 Rhodanobacteraceae bacterium | reverse complement strand
CGCCGGGCGCAACTGGCTGCTCGAAGTCAACACCGCGCCCGGCATGACCACGCATTCACTGGTGCCGAAGGCCGCGGCGGCGGCAGGCATGGACTACGCCGAATTGTGCTGGCGGGTGCTTGAAACGAGCTTTGACAGGGACCGGGGACCGGGGACCAGGGACCAAGGGCAGGGCGTCGCGAGTGACCGGTCCCCAGTCCCCGGTACCCGGTCCCGCGGCTCCGAAGGAGACGCAAAGTGAAAGGGACGACCAGCCTCCGCCTCGCCGCCTGGCTCATCGCGCTCGCGCTGGTCGCGCTGCCGGTGGTCGGTGTGCTGCAGGGCTGGTTCGCGTCCGATCGCTGGCCGGTGCGCGAATTGCAGGTCCATGCGACGTTCAAGCACGTCAGCGCGACGCAGATTCGTACGGCCGTCGAGCCATCGCTCGGCGCCGGATTTTTCGCGATCAATCTTGGCAAGGTGCGCGATGCGATCGCGGCGTTGCCCTGGGTCGCACACGTCGAGGTGAGCAAGCGCTGGCCCGGCGCGCTCGCCATCACGGTCACCGAAATCGATCCCGTCGCGCGCTGGGGCGCGGACGCGCTTTTGGGCCGCAGTGGACGCATCTTCAAGGTGCCGGATGCCGGCGTGGTCAACGGCCTGCCCACCTTCAACGCGCCTGACGACCGCGTGGCCGACGTGCTGGCGTTCTATCGCACTGCGCAGACCGATTTTGCGCCCTACAACCTGCAGGTCACGCAGGTCGATTTGTCCGCCCGTGGCAGTTGGAGTCTTTTGCTTTCCAACGGCGGCCGCGTGGTGGTCGGCGGCGAAAAGCCCGACCAGCACCTCGCGCGTTTTGCCGCCGCGCTGCCCATCCTGATGCGCGGCCGCGAAGGCGGTTTCGTGTACGCCGACCTGCGCTACAGCAACGGCTTTGCGGTGCACTGGCCCGACGCGCCCGCACCCGAGCTTCCTGCGAAATCCGGAAAAGGAGCCTCCCATGCTGCTGACGGAATCATTTAGACCCATGAACCACAAGAGCGACAAGAACCTCGTCGTCGGCCTCGACATCGGCACCTCCAAGGTGATGGCGATCGTCGGCGAGTACACGCCCGGCGAACCGGTCGAGGTGATCGGGTTCGGCAGCCACGCCTCGCGCGGCATGAAGAAGGGCGTGGTGGTGGAGATCGAGTCGAACGTGAACTCGATCCAGCACGCGATCGAGGAAGCCGAGCAGATGGCCGGTTGCGACATCCGTTCGGTGTGCGCCTCGGTGTCGGGCAGCCATCTCGAAACGCACAATTCGCGCGGCACCGCCGCGATCCGTGACCGCGAGGTCGCGACTGGCGACCTCGAACAGGTGCTGGAGTCGGCGAGCGCGGTCGCGATTCCGGCCGACCGCAAGGTGCTCTACAAGGAGCCGCAGGAATACCGGATCGACGGCCAGGACGGCATCCGCCATCCGATCGGGATGAGCGGCGTGCGCCTCGAGGCCGGCGTGCACCTCGTGACCGGCGCGGCCTCGGCGGTGCAGAACATCACCAAGTGCATCCAGCGCTGCGGGCTCGCGGTGGACGAGCTGGTGCCCTCGGCGGTGGCCTCGTCCAAGGCCGTCCTGACCGACGACGAGCGTGAGCTGGGCGTGTGCGTGGTCGATCTCGGCGCCGGCACCACCGACATCGCGATCTACACCCACGGTTCCATCCGCTACACCAAGTCGCTGCCGGTCGGCGGCGACCAGGTGACCAACGACATCTCGCAGTACGTGCAGACGCCGACCGCGAACGCCGAGGAAATCAAGGTGAAGTACGGCTGCGCGCTGGCGCAGCTCGCGCGCGGCGAGGAAACCATCCAGGTGCCGAGCGTGGGCGATCGCCCGCCGCGGCGCCTGCAGCGCCAGGCGCTGGCGCAGTCGATCCAGGCGCGCTACGAGGAAATCTTCGAGATGGTGCAGGACGAAATGCGCCGCTCCGGTTACGAAAACCTGCTTGCGGGCGGCGTGGTGCTGACCGGCGGCGCGGCGCGCATCGAGGGCGCGCTGTACCTCGCCGAAGAGGTGTTCCACAAGATGGTGCGCCTGGGCGTGCCCCAGCACGTCAGTGGCGCGATCGACATGATCGCGACCCCGCCCAACGCCGCGGGCGTCGGCCTGCTGCTGCAGGGCTCCCGGGTTCAGGGCGACAGCCGCGCGATCGGCGGCGCGGTCGGCGAGGGCGTGTTCGGCGCGATCGGCAAGCTCAAGAGTTGGCTGAACAGGAATTTCTAGGACTCCGCGTTGCGCCCGGAAAACGGGCGCAACCGGCTCGGCGCTGCGGCGCCGCGTGCCCCGCGAGGGGGCGCAATCCGGCCGAAACGGCGGGACATCACGACGCCAGCGACGACGTCGGCATCAGACCACAGCGGCATGACTTATCGAAGCATGGAGGACGGGCAATGTTTGAACTGGTAGAGCAATTGACACCCAACGCGGTGATCAAGGTCATCGGGGTCGGCGGCGGCGGTGGCAATGCCGTCAGCCACATGGTCAATTCGGCGATCGATGGCGTGGAGTTCGTCTGCGCCAACACGGACTCGCAGGCACTGAAAAGCTCCGGCGCGCGCACCACGCTGCAGCTTGGCGAAAACGTCACCAAGGGACTTGGCGCCGGCGCCAATCCGGAGATCGGCCGGCAGGCCGCGCTCGAGGATCGCGACCGGATCGTGGAAGTACTGGAAGGCGCCGACATGGTGTTCATCACCTGCGGCATGGGCGGCGGCACCGGTACCGGCGCGGCGCCGGTGGTGGCGCAGCTTGCCAAGGAGAAGGGTATCCTCACGGTGGCGGTGGTCACCAAGCCGTTCCCGTTCGAGGGGCGCCGGCGCATGCAGGTCGCCCTGAAGGGCATCGAGGATCTGTCGCAGTCGGTGGACTCGCTGATCACGGTGCCGAACGAGAAGCTTTTGACCGTTTTGGGCCGCGAGGTCACACTCCTGAATGCGTTCAAGGCGGCCAATGAGGTACTGCAGGGCGCAGTGCAGGGCATCGCCGACCTGATCACCCGCCCGGGCCTGATCAACGTCGACTTTGCCGACGTGCGCACCGTGATGAGTGAGATGGGCATGGCCATGATGGGCACCGGCACCGCCCGCGGCGATGATCGCGCGCAGGCGGCGGCCGAATCCGCCATCAACAACCCGCTGCTCGAGAACGTCGACCTGTCGGGTGCTTGCGGGATCCTGGTCAACGTCACCGCCGGTCCCAACCTCACCATGCGCGAGTTCGACGAAATCGGCCGAGTCGTGCACGACTTCGCCAGCGAGGACGCGACCGTGGTGCTGGGCACTGCGCTCGATCCGGACCTGTCCGACGACGTACGGGTGACGGTGGTGGCCACCGGCCTGAACCGCGCGAGCCAGCCGCAGTTGCGGCCGGTCGCCAAGCAGGAAACGATCGCGATGCCGCAGTTGCGGCGCGTGCTGCGTACCGGTACCGACGACGCGGTGGTCGGGTTCGCCCCGCAACCCGAGTCGACTGCGGCTCCGAACGTACGTTCCGAGCCGTCCGCGCCCTCCGGCAAACCCGCCAGCGCGGCCGCAGTGGAGGCCGATTATCTTGACATCCCGGCATTTCTGCGCCGGCAGGCGGATTGAGCCGTGATCGCAATGTAGGTGAATCTCGCGCGCTGCCGAACTCCCGTCCCGGCAGCGCGCAAGGCGGCGAGAGCAAAGCGGATCCCGCCCGGCACCACGCGCGCGACGGAAGCCGCCGCGCGGATTTCCCGCCATGGCCTTCCGTGCGGATCACGTTAAATTTTGGGGAACCTGCGCGCGCGGGCGCTGTCTGTTTCGCCCGTGGACCGTGTTGGGGATTGCCCGGGTCCCGTTGCCGCCCCGGTCAACGGCCAGCCTCGTCACCCGTTTCAAATCTCGTAACTGGACGCGCCAGTCCGCTTTATTCATGGCGCAGGCCGTGGTAGCATCATCCGCGCCTTAGCGTCCTTCTAACAGGATTCCAACGAAAAATGATCAAGCAGCGCACGCTCAAGAACGTGATCCGCGCGACGGGCGTCGGCCTGCACACGGGCGAAAAGGTGTACATGACGTTGCGGCCCGCGGCGGTCAATTCCGGCATCGTGTTCAGGCGCACCGACCTCGCGGAACCGGTCGTGATTCCGGCGCGCTGCGAACACGTCGGCGATACGCGGCTGTCCAGTACGCTGGTGAAGGACGGCGTGCGCGTCGGTACAGTCGAACACCTGATGTCGGCGATGGCCGGCCTCGGCATCGACAATGCCTACGTCGACCTGTCGGCGCCGGAGGTGCCGATCATGGACGGCAGCGCGGGTCCGTTCGTGTTCCTGTTGCAGTCGGCCGGCATCGAGGAACAATCGGCGCCCAAGCGCTTCATCCGCATCCGCAAGCCGGTCAAGGTCGAGGGCGGCGACAAGTGGGCGCGGTTCGAGCCGTTCGATGGCTTCAAGGTCGGCTTCTCGATCGAATTCCAGCATCCGATTTTTTCGCGCCGCGCGTCGCGCGCCGAGGTCGATTTCTCGACCACTTCGTTCGTGAAGGAAGTCAGCCGGGCGCGGACTTTCGGCTTCATGCGCGACATCGAGATGCTGCGCGAGAAGAACCTCGCACTTGGCGGCTCGATGGACAATGCGATCGTGCTCGACGACTACCGTGTCCTGAACGAAGACGGCCTGCGCTACGAGGACGAGTTCGTCAAGCACAAGATCCTCGATGCCATCGGCGATCTTTACCTGCTCGGCCACAGCCTGATCGGCGCGTTCTTCGGCCACAAGTCGGGGCACCAGCTCAACAACGAGTTGTTGAGGGCCCTCCTGGCCGACAAGTCGGCGTGGGAAGAGGTCACCTTCGATGACCCGACGCTGGCGCCGATTTCCTACGCGCATCCTGCGCAGGCGGTATAGGTGCGATCATCCGTGATCGCAGCTTCGATGTGTGTTCTCGCATCTGAGGCGACCTCCAGTCAGCGGACATCAGAACGGCCATCCATGGCCCGACTTTCAGCGAAGCGGTGCAATCGTCCCTGATTGCCGCGTAATGCGGGCACCCCGCGTGTCCGCGACGCATTCACTCCGACCAGCACCAGAACGGGCGTCCATGCCCTGACTTTTCACGACATCCGCTTCGATCGGACTTCCGGCACGTGCCCTTCGCTTCGTCAGGCCGATCACCTGCACCCGAACGGCCGTCCCTGGCCTGACTTTCCGCGAAGCGGTGCAATCGTCCGTGACCGCTGCGTCTCGGGGCGGCCCCATGCACGCAGCGCGCTCGCTCCGACAGAAATCAGAACGGCCATCCCTGGCCTGACTTCAAACAAGAAATTCGTGGTGGCGTGAACACGCGGATGAGGAATCCGCCGTGTGCCCGCACGGCACCGCTTCTGACTTCAGTTTCGTGACGGTGCGCTCGTTCGGGTTGGCGCCAGGCAGCATGTCTGTGCTATAAAACCCGGATTCGGCTCGTGGATCGCGCGGATGCGTCCGCCCGGGCTCACTTGGTCGACGGATTTTCGGCCAGCGCTGCCAATTCCAGGAACAGCGCGTGCAGGTCAGGGTCCGAAATGGCGAGTGCTGCCGCGCGAATGTGTTGCCCGGCATCACGCGGCGGTCGCGGCACGACCGTTCCGTCGCTGTCGGGCACATCGACCGGCACCACCTTCGCGGTGACGGAGGTTGCGGCAAGCCCAAGGCCCTGGATGGCCGCCAGGATGCGCGTCTGGTCCATCCGTGCACGGGTAGCCCAGGCGGAGGACTCGACGAGCAGCAGCACGCGGTCGTTGCGCAGACCGGCGTAACGGACGTGGTCGCGCAACGGGATCGGCAGTAGCGGAACGATCCGCTGGCTCACGTGGTCCATTTCGCGTGCCCGGGCAGCCAGATCGGCGA
>JBOHYX010000160.1:0-5876 GCA_050738115.1 Rhodanobacteraceae bacterium | reverse complement strand
GGCGCGCGGGTCCGGCACCCAGCCGGCCGACGTGAATCGCCTGCTGAAGCAGTACACCCAGATGGAAAAGATGATGGGCAAGTTCGCGCGCGGCGGGATGAAGGGCCTGATGCGCCAGATGTCCGGCGCGATGCGGGGAATGGGCGGACGGATGCCCGGGCGCTGACGGCAGCTTCGCTCGGTAGGGCGGGCAATACGCGCTGGCGTCGAAAGTGGAGGCAATCGGCGGACGGTGTCCGCCCTACGCCGTCGCGGGAAGTGCTCGCGTTTCGGCCGTTTTGCCTTTACACTTGCACGTTTTCCGCGCCGCGGCGTCCTCCGATCGACCCGCGGCCGTTCCATTCCGGAGCCAACAAATATGGTCAGGATTCGTCTTTCGCGCGCCGGCGCCAAGGGCAGGCCGTTCTACCACGTGGTGGTGACCGACCAGCGCAGTGCCCGCGACGGCCGCAACATCGAGCGGCTGGGCTACTTCAATCCGGGTGCCGTCGGCGACAAGGACCGCCGTCTCGTGCTGGACGTCGAGAAGTTGAACGCATGGGTGGCCAAGGGCGCCCGCTGCTCGGACCGCGTTGCGGCGCTGGCGAAGGAGGCCGGCAAGCAGCAGCCCGCCGCTGCCTGAAGCGATGGACGCGCGTGGGCGGCGGGTGCTGCTCGGACGCATCGTGGGTGTGCACGGCGTGCACGGTGCGGTGAAGCTGGAATCGTTCACCGAACCGCGGCTGGCGATCTTCGATTACAAGCCCTGGTTGCTGGAGCGCGACGAGGGACGATTCGACGAGACCGGTGAAGCGCACGGACACGCGCAGGGCAAGGGCATCGTCGCGACGCTGCGCGGGGTGGCCGACAGGGATGCGGCGGCGTTGCTGGTGGGCACGCGCATTTGGGTGCCCCGCGACGCGCTGCCGGCACTGGAAGCCGGCGAATTCTACCGGACGGATCTGGAAGGATTGCAGGTCGTGAACGGGGCAGGCGACGATCTCGGTCGCGTCAGCCACCTGTTCGACAACGGCGCGCACACCGTGCTGGTGACGTGCGACGACGGCGGACGCGAACGCCTGATTCCGTACGTGGTGGATGTGTATGTAAAGACGGTCGATCTTGCTGCGGGACGCATTGAAGTCGACTGGAACAAAGACGACTAGGAAAACCCGGGACAACCTGCTGCGCTCGGCAGCTTGCGCGCCGGCGGTGCCCGGGATGCTCATGTACTGACGTGTACGCTCTGCTTCCTGCGCGCCGGCGTCACGCAATCTGCCGTCGCTCGCGACGGTTCTTCCGGGTTTTCGCGGGCGGCAAGGACGGTCGGGCACGATGCGGATCGATGTCGTCACGTTGTTCCCGGATTTCGTGCGGCAGTGTGCCCGCGTCGGAGTCATCGGGCGCGCGGTCGAGCGCGGGTTGCTTGAAGTGGCCGCGTGGAATCCGCGCGACCACGCCGAAGGCGGTTACCGTCGCGTCGACGACACGGTGTGCGGCGGCGGCCCCGGCATGGTGATGCTGATCGAGCCGTTGCGCCGGACGCTGGCGGCGGCGCGCGAGGCGGCTGGCGGACTGGCGCCGGTGATTTTCCTGAGCCCGCAGGGAACGCGGCTCGACCAGCACAAGGTGCGGCAGCTCGCGACGCTGCCGCGGATGATTTTGCTGTGCGGGCGCTACGAAGGCATCGATGAGCGCCTGCTCGAACACGAGGTCGACGAGGAACTGTCGATCGGCGACTACGTGGTGTCGGGCGGTGAACTTGCCGCGGCAGTCGTGATCGACGCGGTCGGTCGGTTGCAGGAAGGCGTACTGGGCGATGCCGGGTCGGCCGAGCAGGATTCGTTCTCGGACGGCCTGCTGGATTGCCCGCACTACACGCGGCCGGTCCACCACGCGTGGGGCGAGGTGCCGGCGGTGCTGCTCTCGGGCGACCACGCGGCCATTGCGCGCTGGCGCCGCATGCAGGCGCTGGGACGCACCTGGCAGCGGCGGCCGGATTTGCTGGAGCGGGTTACGCTGGATGCAGCGGACCTGAAGTTGCTGGAAGAATTCAAACTGGAACACAAGGGTCATTCCCATGAACAAGATCATTGAACAATTCGAAGCGGCGCAGATGGGCCGCAAGCTGCCGCCGTTCGCCGCCGGCGACACGGTGGTCGTCAACGTCAAGGTGAGTGAAGGCAACCGCGAGCGCGTGCAGGCGTTCGAGGGCGTGGTCATCGCGCGCAAGAGCCGCGGCCTGCACTCGGCCTTCACCGTGCGCAAGATGTCGCATGGCACCGGCGTCGAGCGCGTGTTCCAGACCTACAGTCCCGCGATCGATTCGATCGAGGTCAAGCGCAAGGGCAAGGTGCGCGGCGCCAAGCTGTACTTCCTGCGCGGCCTCGAGGGCAAGGCCGCCCGCATCAAGGAAGACCTGGCCGCACACGGCAAGCCGGACCACGCGCGCGTGAAGTAGGCGCGGCCCCCGGCCGCGACCCGACTGCGCCAGCGCCGCTCGCGCGCGACAAGCCATACAAGCGGGACGGAGGCGATCAAGTTGCAGCTTGATCGCCTCCGTCCCTTTTTTATGTGGCGTCTTGCGCGTATCGTGGTCGGGTTCGATACACGCGAGGTGACGCGATGACCACTGCGAATGCCGGCCGCGCCGGCACGTTCATGCTGGGCGGGGAAGTTCCGATCCATCGGCTGGGTTATGGCGCCATGCGGGTCACGGGGTCGGGCGTGTGGGGCGAACCCGCCGACCGGGAGGAATGCCTGCACACGTTGCGTCGGGTGCCCGAACTCGGTGTGAACTTCATCGACACGGCCGATTCCTATGGTCCCGCGGTGTCCGAGCCGATGCTGCGCGAGGCGTTGCACCCGTATCCGGACGGACTCGTGATCGCGACCAAGGGCGGCCAGATCCGCACGGGCCCCAACGTATGGATTCCACTGGGCCGTCCCGACTACCTGTTGCAGCAGGTGAAGATGAGCCTGCGCTGGCTGGGCGTCGAGCAGATTGCGCTCTGGCAACTGCACCGGATCGACGCCAACGTACCGCGCGACGAACAGTTCGGCGCGATCAAGTCGATGCTGGACGACGGGCTGATCCGCTTCGCGGGCTTAAGCGAAGTGACCGTCGAGGAGATCGAAGCCGCCGCAAAGGTGTTTCCGGTCGCGACCGTGCAGAACCGCTACAGCGCCACGTTCCGCGTCTACGAAGAGGTGGTCGACTGGTGCGAATCACACAACACCGGGTTCATCCCCTGGTACCCCCTGTCCGGCGGCGCGCTGACCGGCGCCGATTCGCCGCTCGCCGAGATCGCGCGGCGTCACGAAGCGAGCCCGACGCAGATCGCGATCGCATGGCTGTTGAAGCGCAGCCCCGTGGTTCTGCCGATCCCCGGCACGTCCAAACGCGCGCATCTGGAAGAAAACGTCGCGGCCGTGGACATCGATCTCACCGACGACGAGTTCGATGCCTTGCGCGAGCTCGCGCAAAAACGCAAGCGCGCCTGATGCTGCTCGTGATTCAACGCATGTGGCATCGATATCGATGCCGGCACGCGTACATTGGACATTGGCATGCAATTGGCAGAGCAGGTGGTACTGGTCACCGGCGCCGGCCGCGGGCTTGGCAGCGTCATTGCGCGCGCCTTCTCGGGCGCTGGCGCGCGAGTCGTCGTCAATTACCGGCGCAGCCGCCAGAAGGCGCAGGCACTGGTGGAGGAACTCGGGAC
Organism: Rhodanobacteraceae bacterium; assembly: GCA_050738115.1. Taxonomy (GTDB): domain Bacteria; phylum Pseudomonadota; class Gammaproteobacteria; order Xanthomonadales; family Rhodanobacteraceae; genus 66-474. The sequence goes on along the minus strand of JBOHYX010000160.1, from coordinate 2,172 downwards.
GGACCGGGCCGTGGCGGTAGAGGCTGATGTCACGGGTATGGCCCAGGTGTCCGCAATGCTTGAAACCGCGCGCGCGCACTTCGGCGCCGCCGTGACCACCGTGGTCAACAACGCGCTGGCGGATTTTTCGTTCAACGGCGACGCGCGCGCGAAGGCACTCGAGATTGGCTGGGACGCATTCGCTGCGCAGTTCGAAGGCAGCGTGCACGGCGCCCTCAACCTAGTCCAGGCCACCGCGCCGGCGATACGCGCGCGGCGCTTCGGGCGCGCCATCAACATCGGCAGCAACCTGTTCCAGTACCCTGTCGTGCCGTACCACGACTACACCGCCGGCAAGGCCGCGCTGCTGTCCTTGACGCGCACGCTGGCGGCGGATCTCGGTCCCGACGGCATCACGGTCAACATGGTGTCGGGCGGATTGCTGCGCACCACCGACGCCAGCGCGGCGACGCCGGATGCCGTGTTCGACCTGATCGCCGCCAACACGCCTCTGCGGCGCGTGACAACGCCGGCCGAGTTCGCCGATGCCGTGCTGTTCTTCGCGTCACCCTGGGCGCGCGCGATCACCAGCCAGAACCTCGTCGTCGACGGTGGGCTCGTCAAGGACTGAATTAGGGTGTTTACCCGGACGGCGGCGGATCGCGATGGTCCGTCGCCTCGGTGCCGTCCGACTTGTCACCGAGCAACCTTCGCACCACCACGTAGAACACGGGCACCAGCATCACGCCAAGCGCGGTCGCGCCCAGCATGCCGCCGATCACGCCAGTGCCGATCGCGTGGCGGCTGTTGGCGCCCGCGCCCGTCGAGATCGCGAGCGGCAGCACGCCGAGGATGAACGCGATCGAGGTCATCAGGATCGGACGCACCCGGATGCGGCAGGCTTCCAGTGTCGCCGCGAGCAAGCCTTTGCCTTCCTTCTGCAATTCCACGGCGAACTGCACAATCAGAATCGCATTTTTCACCGACAGGCCGATGATCGCGATCAGGCCGATCTTGAAGTACACGTCGTCCGGCAGTCCGCGGATGCTGGTCAGCACCACCGAACCCAGCACGCCGAGCGGAATCACCAACATCACCGCCACCGGGATTGACCAGCTTTCATACAGCGCACACAGGCACAGGAATACCACCAGGATCGACAGCCCGAACAGCATCGGTGCCTGGGCGCCGGAAATGATTTCCTGCAGCGACTGGCCCGACCATTCGTAGCCGAAGCTCTTGGGAAGATATTTTGCAACCAGCTCCTGCATCGCCTGGATCGCGTCGCCGGAGCTGTAGCCGGGCGCGGCGGTGCCGGTGATCCCGATCGAGCCGACGCCGTTGTAGCGATCCAGTTCCGGCGGCGCCAGCGCCCAGTGCGTGCTGACCACACTGGAAAGCGGCACCATCGTGCCGGCCGAGGATCGGGAATAAAAATCGCCGATGTCGGCGGGGTTCATCCGGAACGGTGTATCCGCCTGTATCTGCACCCGCAGAACGCGGCCGCCGTAGTAGAAGTCATTGACGAACACCGGCGAGAGCATCAACTGGATCGCGTTGTACACGTCGGTGACCGACAGCCCCATCGATTGCGCCTCGACGCGGTTGACCTGCATGTCCACCGTCGGTGCATCCTCCATGCCGTTGATGTGAACGTTCGCGAGTCGTTTGTCATGCTGCGCTTCGGCGATCAGCTTGTTCTTGGCGGCGACCAGCGCCTTGTGCCCCAAGCCGCCGCGGTCCTCCAGTTCGAAATCGAACCCTGCGAACTGGCCAAGCCCGCGGATCACCGGCCGGTTCACCGCAACCACCTGCGCATCCCGGATCGGCGCGAATTCCCGGTTGAACTCGTTGATGAGCTGGTTGGCAGTCTCGGAACGGTCGCTCCAGTCCTTCAGGTGGATGAACGCCATGCCGACGTTTTCGCCGTTGCCGATGAAACTGAAACCGCCAATGTCGAAGATGTTCTGCACCGCCGGGCTTTTTTTGACGATGCGCTCGACCTGCTTCATCACCGCCAACGTGCGGTCTGCCGTCGCACCCGGCGGCAATTGGATCGTGGCCAGCACTTCGCCCTGGTCCTCCTCGGGCACGAAACTCGAAGGCAGGTGCGCCAGCAGCAGTACCGCGACCACGATCGCGAGGGCGTAACCCGCCATCCAGCGCGGTGTGAGCCGCACCGCGTTGCCGAGT
>JBOHYX010000159.1:0-5890 GCA_050738115.1 Rhodanobacteraceae bacterium | reverse complement strand
CAACCCCCGCGCGCCGCCCGCTGCCTGCGCGCTCCCCGGCCATGCGCTATGCTTGAAATTCAAGGGCCCGGCGCCCGACCCGCTGCAGGGGTTGATCGGCATGGCCGATGTTTTCATTTCCTACGCTCGCGCCGACAAGGCGCGCGTCGCGCCGCTGGTCGCCGCGATCGAAGCCAAGGGCTGGTCGGTGTGGTGGGATCCGGAGATCACGCCGGGCCAGGAGTTCGACGACCAGATCGACGCCGAGATCGATGCGGCCAAGGCCGTGATGGTGATCTGGACGCCCATCTCGGTGGCATCGCGCTGGGTGCGTGGCGAAGCGCGTGAAGCGGCCGATCGCGGCATCCTGGTGCCGGTGCGCTTCGACCATGCGCGCCTGCCGATGGACGTGCGCGCGATCCATACCACCGACCTCGACGACTGGGACGAGGATCCCGCGAGCACCCAGGCCCAAGCGTTCCTGCACGCCCTCGCGGCGATGATCGCGCATTCGGCGCAGGCGCAGGCGCAAATGGCGGAAGCCAGGGCTGCGGTGGCCGTGCCGGAAAAAAAGGAAGCTCCCCATTATTCCGTCTGCGTCCTGCCCTTCAGCAACATGAGCGGCGACCCCGAGCAGGAATACTTCAGCGATGGCATCAGCGAGGACATCATCACGGATTTGAACAAGGTGTCGGCGCTGGAAGTGGTCTCGCGCAACACCGCATTTGCCTACAAGGGCAAACACATGGATGCCTCTGCAATCGCGGGCAAGCTCAAGGTTACCCATGTGCTCGAAGGCAGCGTGCGCCGCGCCGGCGGGCGGGTGCGGATCACCTCGCAATTGACCGATGCGGCCAACGACCGGCAGGTCTGGGCCGAGCGCTACGATCGAGACACCGATGACATTTTCGCGTTGCAGGATGAAATCTCCCACGCCATCGTGAAGGCGCTGCGGCTGCAGCTGCTGCCGGAGGAACGTCGCGCGATCCGGCGCCGCGGCACCGACAGCGTCGAAGCCCACGACCTGTATCTGATGGCTCGCCAGATCTACGCGACCACGCAGGAGGACGAACGCGGTTCGCAGGCGATCATCCGGGCCTGCCAACGCGCCACGGAAATCGATCCGCACTATGCCCAAGCCTGGGCGCTGCTCGCCTGGGGGCAACGCAGCCTGAGCCAGTTCAACGAGCACCCGGACAACGGCATGGCGGCCGTGGACGAGGCATTGCGGCTGGCTCCCGATCTCGCGGACGCACACGCCGTCAAGGCGGACATCCTGCGCACGCGCGGCGAGATGGACACGGCGTTGGCCGAGGCCGAAAAGGCACTGAAACTGGACCCGGGTTCCTACGAGGCCAACCGCGTGGCAGGGCGCATCGCGTACCTGCAGCATCGATTCAAGGACGCCGTCGCTTATTACGACAAGACCCTCAGTCTGATGGACGAAGATGTCAATTCGGCAATGATGCTGACGAGCTCGTACCGCGCACTGGGTGATGCCGCCGGTCGCTTGCGCGCTGCCCGCATCGCAGTGCAGCGGGCTGATGCCGTGCTGGCCCATGACCAGAACAACGTTCCGGTCATTGCGTTCAGTGCCAATGCGCTTATCGCGGCTGGAGAACCGGAGCGCGCCAAGGCGCGCATGAGTCGTGCGCTGCTGGTCGACCCCGACAACATCAGCATGCGTTACAACTTCGCCTGTGGACTGTGCGTGTACCAGCATGACAAGGACGCAGCGCTGGAGATGTTGGCCCCGGTGTTTGCCAGGATCACGGGCGATCTCTTGCGCTACATGCGGGCCGACCCCGACTTCGACGGCCTGCGCGACGATCCGCGCTACGTCGCCATGCTTGCGGCCGCCGAGGCGCGCCTCGCGGTGGAGAAAGCCGCGCCCGAGCCGGTGAAGCAAAATGCGTAATCGCGCTTGCGAATGCCGGGCAGCCCATGGCTCCGATCTGCCTGGAGGATTTGACCGTCATGGCTGACGTCTTCATTTCCTACGCCCGCGCCGACAAGGCGCGCGTCGCGCCGCTGGTCGCCGCGATCGAAGGCAAGGGCTGGTCGGTCTGGTGGGACCCGGAGATTTCTCCGGGCCAGGAGTTCGACGACCAGATCGACGCCGAGATCGATGCGGCAAAGGCCGTGATGGTGATCTGGACCCCGACTTCGGTGGCGTCGCGCTGGGTGCGGGGCGAGGCCCGCGAAGCGGCCGATCGCGGCATCCTGGTGCCGGTGCGCTTCGACAATGCGCGCCTGCCGATGGATGTGCGCGCGATCCACACCACCGATCTCGACGGCTGGGGCGAGGATCCGGCGAGCGCGCAGGTGCAGGAATTCCTGCGCGCGCTGGATGCCATGATCGCCCGTTCGCAGGCGGCGCAAGCGGCGAGCGGCGACGCCACGGCGTCCCCGCCGAAGGCGAAGGAAGGCCCGCGCTTCTCGGTCTGCGTGCTGCCGTTCGTCAACATGAGCGGCGACTCCGAGCAGGAATATTTCAGCGACGGCATCACTGAGGACATCATCACCGACCTCAGCAAGGTGTCGGCGTTGGCGGTCGCGTCGAGCAACAGTGCGTTCGCGTACAAGGGCAAGCACGTCAACATCCAGCAGGTGGTGCGCGACCTCAAGGTCACGCACGTGCTGGAGGGCAGCGTGCGCAAGGCCGGCGGCCGGATCCGGATCAATGCGCAGTTGATCGATGGTGCCAGCAACAACCACGTATGGGCCGATCGCTACGACCGTGACGCCAGCGACATCTTCGCGATCCAGGACGAAATCTCGCAGGCCATCGTCAAGTCGCTGCGATTGCGCCTGATGCCCGAGGAGAAGAAGGCGATCGAGCGGCGCGGGACGAGCAACGCCGAGGCGCACGACCTGTACCTGATGGCGCGACAGATCTACGCCACCAACCTTGAACTCGACGAACGGTCGGCAGGAGCCATTATCCGCACCTGCCAGCGCGCGACCGAAATCGATCCGGACTATGCCCAAGCCTGGGCGATGATGGCGATGGGTTACCGGAATCTGCGCATACTGGAGGTGGAATCCGATGACGGCATGGACGCTGTGGAGCGCGCACTGGCGCTGGATCCCGATCTGGCCGAGGCGCATGCAGTCAAGGCATATATTTTCCTGCTGAGGGGTGATACTAACGCCGCGGCTGCCGAGGACGCCGTTGCGCTGCAATTAGACCCCGAATCCAGTGAAGCCAACCGTACGGCGGGAAGGCTCAACTACCAATTGCATCGTTACGAAGATGCCATACGGTTTTATGAAAAGGCAGCGAGTTTGATGGAGGCCGACCAAAACTCAGCGAACATGTTGATCAGTTGTTACACTGCCGTGGGCGATATCGCTGGAATCCGACGTGCAGCGGAATTGTCATTCAAGCGCGCCGAAGCCATTCTGTCCCGCGATCAGCACAATCCCGGCGTTATCGCGTACAGCGCCTACGCGTTGGCGGCGATGGGCGAAGCCGAGCGGGCCAAGGCGCGCATGAACCGTGCACTACTGATCGACCCCAACAATTTCAACGTCCGCTACAACTTTGCGTGTGCATTGAGCGTGTACCTGAAGGACAAGAATGCTGCGTTGGAGATGCTTCGGCCCGTATTTGCAACGATCACGGACACGTTTCTTCCTTACGCCAAAGCCGATCCGGATTTCAAATTCCTGCACGATGACCCGCGCTACATCGCGATGGTCGCCGCCGCCGAAGCGCGCCTCGCGGCGGCGAAGTCGGCCGTACCTCCGGCGCCGGAGGCGGCATGATCGGCATGGACACTGCGCGTTCGATGGAGGTCGGCGCCACTACCCAATGGAGGAATGCGGGAATGCACGGAAGCGACAGGGCCCGCCGCCGTGGCTGACGTCTTCGTTTCCTACGCCCGTGCCGACAAGGCGCGCGTCGCGCCGCTGGTCGCCGCGATCGAAGCCAAGGGCTGGTCGGTGTGGTGGGACCCGGAGATCACGCCGGGCCAAGAGTTCGACGACCAGATAGACGCCGAGATCGATGCGGCCAAGGCCGTGCTGGTGATCTGGACGCCGACCTCCGTTGCTTCCCGCTGGGTGCGAGGCGAGGCGCGTGAAGCGGCCGATCGCGGCATCCTGGTGCCGGTGCGCTTCGACAATGCGCGCCTGCCGATGGATGTGCGCGCGATCCACACCACCGATCTCGACGGCTGGGGCGAGGATCCGGCGAGCGCGCAGGTGCAGGAATTCCTGCGCGCGCTGGATGCCATGATCGCCCGTTCGCAGGCGGCCCGATCCGCGAACGCGGCGGCGGTTGCGGCAGCGCCGCATTCTGCACCGCCCTCGCCGCGTTTTTCGATCTGCGTGTTGCCCTTCATCAACATGAGCGGCGATCCCGAGCAGGAATATTTCAGCGACGGCATTACCGAGGACATCATCACCGACTTGAGCAAGGTATCGGCGTTGGAAATCGTCTCGCGCAACGGCTCGTTTCTGTACAAGGGCAAACAAGTCGATGTGCCGAAGGTCGCGCAGGAACTCAAGGTGACGCACGTACTGGAGGGCAGCGTGCGCCGGGCCGGCGGCAGGGTGCGGATCAGCGCGCAGTTGATCGACGGCGAAAGCAATCGTCACGTCTGGGCCGAGCGCTACGACCGCGAAGCCAGCGACATCTTCGCGATCCAGGACGAGATTTCCAAGGCCATCGTCAAGGCGTTACGGTTGCGGCTGCTGCCCGAGGAAAAGCAGGCCATCGAGCGGCGCGGCACCAACAGTGCCGAGGCCTACAACCTTTATCTGATGGCGCGGCAGGCTTACGTGACCAGCCAGGAGATGGACGAGCGTTCGGCACAAGCGATCGTCAGGCTGTGCACCCGCGCCACCGAAATTGATCCGAACTACGCGTGGGCTTGGGCGCTGATGGCGGCGGGCTACCGGCAGTGGCTTGGATCGGAGCGCGGGGAGTCCAAGGAGGGCATGGCGGCGGTGGAGCGCGCCCTGGCGCTGGACCCGAAGCTGGGCGAGGCCCACGCGGTCAAGGCGCAACTCCTGCAAATTGCAGGTGACCTCGAAGCCGCTTCGGCGGAGTCGGCGATCGCGCTTCGGCTGGATCCGGAATCCTACGAGGTCAACCGCTCGGCGGGGCGGCTGCACTATCAATTGCACAAGTTCGATACGGCCGCGCGATTCTTCGAGAAGGCGTCTTCACTGATGGACGCGGATATCAATTCGGCAGCCATCTTGACTAGCTGTTACACGGCGATCGGCGACATTGCCAGTGCCCGTCGCGCCGCAGAACTGACCCACAAGCGCGCCGAAGCGATCCTGGCACACGACCCCAACAATTCCGTCGTAACCGCCTACAGCGTGCATGCGCTCGCGGTGTTGGGAGAAGCCGAACGTGCCAAGGCGCGCATGCAGCGCGCGCTGCTGATCGATCCCGACAACTTCAACATGCGCTACAACTTCGCGTGCATGCTCAGCCGGCACCTCACGGACCACGATGCCGCGCTGGCCATGCTCGGGCCGTTGTTCGAGAACATTTCGGCTGCGTTCCTGCCCTATGCGATGTCCGATCCGGATTTCGAGCCCCTGCATGACGATCCGCGCTATCAGGCGATGGTTGCCGCCGCCGAAGCGCGCCTCGCCGCAGCGAAGTCGGCAGCACCATCCGCATCGGAGGCGACATGATCCGTGCGTATATGGCTCGCCTGATGGAGGCTCCCGCAGCCGGTGCGCATCGACGGAGCGCGGGAATGTGCGGCAGGGACACGGGCCATCATCATGGCTGACGTCTTCATTTCCTACGCCCGTGCCGACAAGGCGCGCGTCGCGCCGCTGGTCGCCGCGATCGAAGCCAAGGGCTGGTCGGTGTGGTGGGACCCCGAGATTTCCCCGGGCCGCGAGTTCGACGACGAAATCGACATTGCGCTGCAGGCTG
>JBOHYX010000158.1:0-5905 GCA_050738115.1 Rhodanobacteraceae bacterium | reverse complement strand
CTGCTGGTTCAATCGCGCGACCAGCGCCGCCCACAACGGCGCGACGGCACTGGTGCCGCCGACGACCATGGACTGACCGTCAACCAGCACCTGGTAACCGGTCATCGGATCGGCGTTGCCGGCGACGTCCGGCACGCCGCGGCCCGTGAAGCCGCCGGGTGCCTTCGGCACGTTCGCGACCGCCTGCCACGTCGGCAACGCAAACACGCTGCTGACGCCGCCGCCGGTCGCGCCCTCGCCGGAGGCGGTTTCGTTCCATACCACTTCACTCGTGATCGTGTCGCCACTGCCTTCGAGGGTGGTGCCCCCGCAACCCAGCGTCGACGGGCTGGATGCCGGATAGTCCACTTCCGGTGTAGTGCCGCCATCGCCGGAGCCGCTGTCGCCCGCCGCGACGGTGACCGTGACGCCGAGCGCAACGGCATCCTCGAGCGCGGTTTCCATCGCATTGCGCGACGCCGTCGTCCAACTGTCCTCCGGACCGCCCCAACTGATCGACATCGCGGTCGCGGGCTCGCTGGTGCTGTGCGCCGCCTGCGAAATCGCGTCGTAGAAACCCTGGTCGGTGTTGGGCGCGAAGTACACGGCGAACTTCGCCGCCGGCGCCAGTGCGCCCGCGACTTCGATGTCCAACTCGACTTCCGCGTCGGCGTCCGAGCCCGGGCTGTTGCTGGCCCCGTCGACCGACACCGCGGTCACCGAAGGCACCGCAAGCCCGAGTCCACCGAAGTACGTGTCCAGATCCGACTGCTGATAGCCGCCGCCCAGCTCGATGATCGCGATGGTCTGGCCGTTGCCATCACCGGTCGGAAAATCGTAGAGCTCGCCGACATCGAGCGGCGTGTACGACACGCTGGGCTGGGCCTGCGCGATCCGAAAATGCGGGTGCGCGATCGGGCGGTGATCCAGCCCGAGCACCGCGATCACCGCCGGATCGGGCGCGACCGGCGGCCGCTGGCAGCCCATGAAGGTCGCGCCGCCCGGCAGCATGCAATAACGCCCGAGCCGCACCCCGAAAGCCTGCTGCATCGAGCGCCCGGTGCCACGCCAGTGCAGTGTGCGACAGGCCATGTCGCAGCCGAGCTCCTGCATTGCGTGCTGGCCGGCGAACGCGCGAAGGCGCTCGACGTCGGCCGGGTCGGCCCCGTACTTCGCCGCGAATTCCGCGCGTGGCACCGGCGTCGACGACGGATCCAGCGGCTGCCGGCGACGCAGCACCAGCGTCACCTCGCACGGTTCGTCCAGTGCACAGGGACCAAGGTAGCGCAGCGTGGCTGGCAAGTGCCGGCGCGGCGGCGTGGTTGCGGAACGGGTTCTGGGCATGGCGCGTCCTCCGTCTGGCTTCACGCCGCAAGCATGCACCTTCGCACGCGCACGGGAGGGCGCCGGCGCGGCCGCGGTCAGGATCGAGTCAGGTCGCCGCGTGATGACGGCATGTGCACTTTTCCCGGGGCAATACCGGAGGGCGGCGCCCGTGCGGGCATGCGACCCTGAATCGCGTCGATTTCGAGCTCGTTTTCGGGCACCGCCTGGAACCTGCCTGAGGCGACCTGCCGTGCGGTCAGCGATCCGCCGCCCGCATGAACTCCGCGCACAACGCTTCCATGCCGACGCGATCTTCATCGTCGAAGCGCGCGAGGTTCGGGCTGTCGACATCCCACACGCCCAGCAGCGAGCCGTCGGCGCGCACCAGCGGCACCACGATTTCCGAGCGCGAAGCGCCGTCGCAGAAGATGTGGTCGGGGAACGCGTTGACGTCGGGCACCACCTGGGTTTGCCGCGAGGCCGCCGCGGCGCCGCACACGCCGCGGCCGCGCGCGATGCGGACGCAGGCGGGCTTGCCCTGGAACGGGCCGACCACGAGGCCGTCGCCATCGGGGAAATAAAACCCGCACCAGTTGATGTCGGACAATGCGTGATAGACAAGCGCCGCGAAGTTGGCGGCGTTGGCGACGAGATTGGGCTCGCCGTGCAGCAGCCCGCGCGCCTGCTGCGCGAGTTCGGCGTACAGGCCGGGCTTGTCGGTGGTGGCGATTGCTGCAGACTGGAACACGCTGGGCTGCCTCGGATCTGGAAAGGTGAGTTCAGCGGCCACCGCAGGTGGTCCGCTGCAACGAACGGGCGCAATGACTCAGCGATTGCCCCGGCCGTTCCCGTATTATCGCGCAATGCCGGAGTCCACCACGCCAGCGGAACCAGAAACCGCCCAGGAGCGCACCGAAAGTGGGCGCCTGGACAACTTCGTGGACGGCGCGTTCGCGTTCGCGATCACCCTGCTCGTGATCAGCGGGGCGAGCCTGCCGAAGGACGTCGCGGCGCTCGAACAGGCGCTGCGCGGCGTCCCGGCCTTTGCGGCGTGCTTTGCCGAGCTTGCGTGGTTCTGGCACGGCCACGTACGCTGGCGCGACAGTGTGGGCCTGACCGATCGCCGCAGCCTGCTGTTGTCGTTGCTGCTGGTGTTCTTCGCACTGATTTTCGTGTTCCCGTTGCACATCGTCTTCTCGCAGGCCTTCAATTCGATGAGCGATGGCGTCTTGTCGCCGGGGATGACATCCGTTGCATCGGGATCCGCGAACGGTACCGCGATTCTATTTGTCTCGTTCGGGCTTTCCTTCGCGTGCATGGCCGGAACGCTGGCGGCGTTGTACGCGCACGGCATCCGTACCGTGGCATCGAGGGCTCGCACCGAATTCGTTTCGGCCCGAATAGGCCGCGTGACCTGGACCTACGTCGCGGCGGTCAGCCTGCTTTCCGTGTTGCTCGCACTCTCCCTGCCAAGTTCGCTGAGCGGATTGGCGGGCTTTTGCTATTTCCTGTTCGCCGCGACGCATCTTGTCGCCAAGCGTTATCGCAAACACCTGGAAGCGACCTCGCCATCATGAAACCCAAGAGCGTGTTCATCGCCGGGACCGACGTCGGCATCGGCAAGACCTTCGCGGCATGCGCGCTGCTGCGCGCGCTCCGCGCGGCCGGCCTGCGCGCGACCGGCATGAAGCCCGTCGCAACCGCTTGCAGGCCAACGCCGGACGGACTGCGCAGCGACGATGCGCTGGCGCTGATCGCGGCGAGCGATCCCAAGCCCGACCGCTATGCGGACTGCAACCCGTTCGCGTTCGAACCACGCGGACTTCCACAGATAGCGACGGTCGAGGCCGACGAGGAGGTGACGCTGCCGCCTATCGAGGACGCGTACGACCAGATCGTCGACCTGCACGGCGACGCGATCGTGGTCGCGGGCGTGGGCGGCTGGCTGACGCCGATCTCCGATGCGCTGCGCACCAATGCGATACCGCAACACCTCAACCTGCCGGTGATGCTGGTGGTGGGCCTGAAGCCCGGTTGTCTCAATCAGGCGTTGCTGACGGCGCGCGCGATCCACGCCGACGGCTGCGATCTGGTTGGCTGGATCGGCAACCGCATCGATCCCGACCTGCCGAATCCGAAAGCGATCCTGGCAATGCTGCACCGGTCGCTCGCGGTACCCTGCCTGGGGCTGCTGGCGCACGGCGTCGAGCCCATCGCCGCGACGACGGCACTGCGCGAAGCGGCGGACGCGGTGGGCGCGCTGACGCCTTAGGCCCACGGAAGCCGAACACCGGGTGCGTCTGCGTCCGGAAAGAAATCGGGTAACAACATCTCCCATGGTCATTCCGGGGCCGCTGCCGGTTTCATCGGCGGTGGAACCCGACTGCGAAGGCAGGGATGCCGAAGCGAACATCGGCGTAGCCGATGGCCCGAACGGCGAGCCGCGGATGCGGCGAGTCAATCCAGCTTTTGCTCCGGACCGTTGAAGAGCTGGATTCCGGGTTCGGCCTGCGATAGATCCGCAGGCCGCCCCGGAATGACGAGCAAAATGGGATGTTCGCCTGACTAACCCGCCGGCGCGGCGCTCGCCGCCGCCTTCGGCCGCATGGACGGCGGTGCCTTGTCGAGGCCGGGTGGCTGCGGCGGCAGGTTGAGCGGGTGCTCCCTGATCTGCTGCTCCAGCACCTCGATGGCCTTGTCGAGCTGCGGGTCCTTGCCAGCCAGTTCCTGCGACACGTCCTCGTTCACCACGATGTCGGGATCCACGCCCTCGCCTTCGACCGCGTACTTGCCGTCAAGATTCACGATGGCCGCGAATTCCGGTACGTTCACCGTCCCGCCATCGATCAGCGGGCCCCAGCTCGTGATGCCGACGACGCCGCCCCAGGTGCGCGTGCCGATCACCGGGCCGAGTTTCGCCTGCTGGAACATGTACGAGAAGATGTCGCCATCCGACGCCGTGGTGCCGTTCGCGAGCGCAACGAGGTGCCCGAGCGGGGTTGCGCCCGGATAGGTGCCGGTGATCGACATGCCGCGGTCGTAGTTGTACGCAAGCAGCTTGCGCGACAGGCGTTCGATCATGGTCTGCGACATGAAGCCGCCGCCGTTGTCGCGCACGTCGATGATCAGCCCCGGCTTGCGGATCTGCGGGTAGTACCACTTGATGAACTCGCGCGCGCCATCGGCGCCCATGTCGGGGATGTGCAGGTAGCCGATCTGGCCATGGCTTGCCTTGGCGACGTACTCGCGGTTGGCCTGCACCCAATCGAAGTAGTGCAGGTCCATTTCGCTGGCGATCGGCTTCACCAGCACCGTGCGCGCGCCATCCGTGGTCGGGCGCGAGTTCACTACCAGTTGCACCATCTGTCCCGGCGCGATCCTGAGCAGCCGGTACGGGTCCTCGTCGGCGGTGAGCGGCGTGCCGTTGATCGCGAGGATGTAGTCGCCGGCCTTGACGTCGACGCCGACTTCGGTGAGCGGTGAGCGATAGCGATCTTCGTCATTCTGGCCGGGGAACACGCTCGCGATCCGGTAACGCCCGCTTCCCGGATCGAGTTCGAAGCTCGCGCCCAGCAGTCCGACGTGCGGCTTGTCCGGCAGGCCCAAGTCGCCACCCGCTACGTAGGTGTGCGAGTTGGACAGCTCGGCGATCATCTCGCCCAGCACGTAGTTCAAATCGGTGCGATCACCGACGTACTTCAGCGACGGCTGGTACTTGGCGCGGATCGCGTTCCAGTCGTAGCCGTTCATGTTGGTGACGTAGAAGTAGTCGCGGTAGCGGCGCCACACGTCGTTGAACATCTCGACGTACTCAGCCTTGGGGTCGACGCGCATGAACAGGCCATCGACCTTCACGTCCTTCGGTTCCGGCTTGTTCGCACCAAGGTCGATCGACTTGTAGTCCTGGCCGTCCCGCAACAGCAGCGTCGAGCCGTCCGCCGACAGCGCCAGCATGCTGCCACCACCACCTCCTTCACCGCCGCCGCCATGCGGTTTCCAGGTGTAGACGTCGCTCGATTTGCGATCCTTGAAGGACCACGCCTGCACCTTCGTCGGCATGGCGCCCGATCGGCCGAGGAACGGCGCCCCGCTGGTCGCGTACACGATGGCCTTGGGCGTCACCGCCAGCCGGCGGATGTTGTCGGCTTCGATCGGCACCCGCACGAGGCGCTGCTCGATGCCATCGAAGTCGATCTTGTCGTTGACCTCCGAAGCGGGTTTTGACGCCTGCTTGCCGCTCTTGTCCCCGTCCTTGGCGGATGCTGCGCCTCCTTCCTCACCCGTCGCGCTGTCGTCGCGCGGTGCAAACGGATTGCCTGAGTCCTTGCGCAACGCATAGGCGAGGATTTCGGTGCTGCGGTCGGTCGCGTAATCGAGTTCGATGCTCGAGATCTGCGGCGACCATTCGCGATCGCCGAGGAAGTACAGGTACTTGCCGTCGGGCGAAAACGCGGGTGACATCGCGTTCGCGTATTCGCGCCCGAGTTCGACGGCCTTGCCCGAGGCGACATCCCGGACGAACAGGCGCGACAACTGCGTGTCCTTGTCGGTCAGCGAATACGCGAGATAGTGCCCGCCCGGCGACCAGGCGTAGTCGCGC
>JBOHYX010000157.1:0-5928 GCA_050738115.1 Rhodanobacteraceae bacterium | reverse complement strand
GCTAGACAGTAGTCACGCATGAAGTCGCCGTGCGGAACACTTATTCGCTTTTCGCGCGTCCGCCATCACGATTGCCCCGGCACCGGCAGTCGGCTGGATCGCCCGGACGGTGATCGGCTGGCGCCACGTGCTTGCCAGGATTCGGCCCGAGGTGCCAGACGTCTTGTAGAAATCACCCGCTGCGGCAGAGCTTGGGTACGTCCAATGGGTGATTGTCCCCTTTTGCCGTACCGCGGAGAAGTAGGCAGTCCGTGGGTCGAAGGTGACTGCATGGGTGCATCGATGGTGCTGTGGTTTCGGGCTTTGCCCTCCCGTGCACGTCGGAAGTCTGCAGTGCACTGCGCGGGTGGGATTCGGCCACAGCTGCTGTGGGTGTTGTGTATTACAACCCTACTGATGTTGAAGCACATTTACAGCACGTGGCTTGGCTGGCCATTCGCGGCATAGCCGGGTCAGGCTGACGTGGGAATTTGGTTTCCGCACGCTAGTGCCTGCACCAACAAGGTGCGCCTTGAACGACTGCTGTTCGGCAACTTGATGGACGCAGCGGGTGGCCGGAGTTGGCCGGTAGCGGCCGGTCCATGCGGCTGGGTCAACCCGGGGGCTTGCGGCGTTGGCGATCACCGCCAAGACCCTGATCGCGTCCATGCGCCAGCGCCAACGCCTGAGCGCGCAATCCAAACATGGCGTGCAAATCAACCGCAAGCTCGAGGCCGCGGCGCGCGCGTATGCCGGCGCGCCGGCGCAGTAGGGCAAAGTTCCGACACCGTCACGGCGCGCGCTCCTTCACGTCCTCGGGCCGTAGGTGCGTGTATCGCTTCAGCGTCGCCCAGGACTCGTGAAGCGTGAATTGGGCAACCTCCTGAATGCTGTAGCCACGTTCGAACAGCCGGCTCGTCGCTTCGTGACGCAGGTCGTGGAAATGCAGATCCTCGATCCCGAGAAAGTGGCACGCATTGGTGAACGCCGAGCCGATCGACTTCGGGTTGTACGGGAACACCACGAGCGCGACCTTCGGCTGGCGCTCGATGATCTTCCACGCGTCGGGCAACACGCGGAACGCCTTGCGATTGCCAATCTTGTGGCGCGGGTTCTTCACATCGTCGAGCCACGCGATACCCTTTTCCTTGTCGAGCTCGCGCCAGAACAGGCGGGTAATTTCCTCCTGCCGCCGTGACGTGGCGAGCGCGAACAGCACGATGTCAACCATCGGGAGTTCGCCGCCGCGCTTGGCGAAGTGCGCGAGCAGTGTCTTTTCCTCGTCCGCCGACAACCGCCGGTCGCGCATCCGCGATTTCTGGATCAGCTTGCGGCGCCGCAGATCCGCCGTGGCGTCGTCGAGCTCGGCCATGTCGATCGCCTTGACCCCCTTGCCGGCGCGCACCGATCGCAACACCTGGCGGATCCAGACCAGGTCATTCCCCGCCGTTGCCGGTCCCGCGCCCATCTTCCGCCGTTGCTCGACGTGCCGGATGTAGTCGGCGGCTTTCAACTCCGCGGCGATGCGGCCGGCAATGTCGTACCCGAGCAGCCGGTGAAGGTCCGACGTCTTGGTGCGCCCCCACGGATCGTTCTCGCGATCGGGATGCGTGTACCATTCGATGCAGGCCCGCACCGTCATGTAGTCATTGTCGGTCTTGCCTGCCGCGGTGCGCTCGGCTTGGTCGCGCTCCGTACGGTCCGCCCATGTCCGGGCCGCGCCCATCGTCGGGAAGCTCTTGGCGACTTCCGCAAAGCCTTTGCGGCGCACCATCGCCTGCCAACGTTTGCCACGTTTCCGAAAGGTTGCCACTGTGACACGCCCCGGCTGACACAAATTTGTCACACCCAAGGCGGGAGCGTACAGGAAAACACGGGACGAAGAGGTAATGGAAACTGGCGAAAGTTTCAGCATGGGACGTGGAAACAACGGGTTAGGCCCGTGGTCCCTTTGTGTTGCGCCGATGATGGACTGGACCGACATGCACTGTCGGTATTTTCATCGCCTGCTGAGTCCGCACGCGCGGTTGTACACCGAGATGGTGACCGCGGCGGCGCTGGTGCACGGCGATCGCGCGCGCCTGCTCGCGCACAATCCGGCGGAGCACCCGGTCGCGCTGCAGTTGGGCGGGGCCGGGCCCGCCGAGTTGGCGCGGGCGGCGCGCTGGGGCGAGCAGGCCGGGTACGACGAGATCAATCTCAACGTGGGCTGTCCGTCGGACCGGGTGCAGTCCGGCCGCTTCGGCGCCTGCCTGATGCGCGAGCCGGAGCTTGTGGCCGACTGCGTGCGCGCCATGCGCGAAGTCGTCGAGGTACCGGTGACCGTCAAGTGCCGGATTGGCGTCGATCACCAGGACGACGATCGCGATCTGTTCGCGTTCGCATCGCACATGGTCGAGGCGGGCGTGCGGGTGCTGATCGTGCATGCGCGCAAGGCGTGGTTGAAGGGCCTGTCGCCGAAGCAGAACCGCGAGGTGCCGCCGCTCAACTACGCGCGGGTGTACCGCCTGAAGCGCGAGTTCCCGATGCTGAGTGTGGTGATGAACGGCGGTATCGATGGGCTTGCCGCCGTGCGCGAGCACCTGCAGCACGTCGATGGTGTGATGCTGGGACGGCTCGCCTACCACGATCCGTACGCGCTGGCGTGCATCGATGCCGCGCTGTACCCCGCCGCGCTGCCATCGCGCGAACGGGTGCTGCAGCGCATGCGCGCATATGTCGACGCGCGCTGCGCGGGCGGCGTGCGCCTGGCGGACATCACGCGGCATGTGCTGGGCCTGTATCACGGCGAACCCGGCGGCCGGGCGTTCCGGCGCGTACTCTCTGAGCGCGCGAGGCTTGCAGATGCCGGCTGGGAGGCCGTCGAGGCCGCGCTCGACGAGGTGTGCGCGCACGCGGGCAATCGTCAGGCAGCCTGACGCTACCGCGTCCAGCGACCGGCCGCCAGCGTGGCCGGTGGTCGCGTTCAGCACGAATTCAATGGGTAACCGCATGATCGTAGCGAGGGATCGAGCGGATTCGACGCGACGGTCATGAAAATCCGGATCATTGCCGCGGCGCTTGCGGGCGCCTTGTCGATCGGCGCCGTGAACGCGGCGCCGCCGCCGCGGGCGCACCCGTCACCGGCCGCGCATCCGGCGAGCCTGGAACAGGCCGTCAAGCAGGTGCAACGCGAGACCGGGGGGCATATCCTTGCTGCAGATACGGTGTCGCGTGGGCGAACGCAGGTGTATCGGATCAAGGTCCTGAAGCCGGGCGGCAAGGTCCAGGTCGTGCAGTTGCATTCCGATCCCAAGCCGCAGGCCCGCTCCAACCAGACCGCAGCCGATCATGGAGGGTACTGATGCGCATCCTGCTGGTGGAAGATGAAGCGCCGCTGCGCGAGACGCTGGCGGCGCGCCTGAAGCGGGACGGCTTCGCGGTGGACGCGGCCGCGGACGGCGAGGAGGGCCTGTACCTGGGCCGCGAGGTGCCGTTCGACCTGGCGATCGTGGACCTCGGGCTGCCCAAGCTGTCCGGCATGGAGTTGATCGAGACGCTGCGCAAGGAAGGCCACGGCTATCCGATCCTGATCCTGACCGCGCGCACGTCGTGGCAGGACAAGGTGGAAGGCCTGAAATTCGGCGCCGACGATTACCTCGTGAAGCCGTTTCATGTCGAGGAACTGCTTGCGCGCATCAATGCGCTGGTGCGACGGGCCTCGGGCTGGGCCAAGCCGATGCTGTCGTGCGGGCCGATCCGGCTCGACACCACGGCGCAGACGGTCACGGTCGAGGGCAGGGGCACCGACCTCACGAGCTACGAGTACAAGGTCCTCGAGTACCTGATGCTGCACGCCGGCGAACTGGTCTCGAAGGCCGACCTCACCGAGCACATCTATCAGCAAGATTTCGACCGCGACTCGAACGTGCTCGAAGTGTTCATCGGCCGGCTGCGCCGCAAGCTCGACCCCGAGAGCAGCCTCAAGCCGATCGAGACGGTGCGCGGGCGCGGCTACCGCTTTGCGATACCGCGCGACGAAAATCCCGCGGAATAGCGGCTGCGGGCGGCCGTTGCAGTTGCGCGTGCGGGGCGCGTGCGGCGATCATGTGCGCCGTGTCAGTCTGGTGTGACTGGTGGAAGGGTCTGGCTGGATGGCTTCCCAAGACGCAGCCTCACGCAGGCCGCTGTCGCTGGTTTCGCGCTCGACCATTGCAACCTTGCTGGTGCTGGTCGGATTCCTGAGTGTGACGGGCTTCGCGCTCGATCGGGCCTACGCCAACGCGGCGCTGGCGGGCCTGCGCGGGCGCCTGCAGAGCTACGCGTACGCGTATCTGGCGGGTATCGACGTCACCAGCCGCTCGGACCGCGTGATTCCCCCGGATACGCCGCAGCCCAACTCCGATTTCGTGCGCCCCGGGTCGGGTCTGTACGCGGTGATCGTGGGCCAGAACGGATTTCGCTGGCAGGCGCCGTCCGCACTCGGGCGCGATCTGCCGTTCGACGAGCTTCTGGCACCGGGCGTCACCGAGTTCCATGGGCCGATGGCGACGTCGGCGGGGCCGCTGTACGTATTGGGCGAAGGTGTGGAGTGGGTGCTGCAGGACCACAAAAGCTATCACCTGACCATCTACATCGCCGAGAACGACGCGCTGTACCGGGCCGCGCTGGCCGCCTTCCGGCGCACCCTGCTCGGCTGGTTGAGCGGACTCGGGCTGGCGTTGCTGGTGCTGCAGCAGATCCTGCTGCGCTGGAGTTTTTCACCGCTGCGACGGGTGGCGCGCGACATCATCAAGATCGAGCGCGGCAGCGCCGAGCGCCTGGTGGGCCCATACCCGCGCGAAGTGGCAGTGCTGACGCGCGGCCTCAACCGCTTCATCGAAAGCGAGCGCGAACACCTGACGCGCTACCGCAACACCCTGGACGACCTCGCGCACAGCCTCAAGACGCCATTGGCCGTTGCCCGCTCGCGGCTGGAATCGGCGGACAGCGAAAACGGCATGCGCAAGGACCTCCTGAACCAGGTCCAGCACATGGACCAGATCGTGGCCTACCAACTCGCGCGTGCCAAGGCTTCAGGCCATTCGACGTTTGCCGCGCCGATCACGATCCATGGCCACGCCGAGGCGGTCGTGCGCAGCCTGGAGCGCGTGTACGCGGCGCGGAACGTCCTGTGCGAGTTCGAGATCGATGATGGCGCGCGGTTCTACGGGGAGGAAGGTGACCTGCTCGAACTACTCGGCAATCTGCTCGAAAATGCCTTCAAATGGGCCAACCATCGGGTGTTGCTGCGGGTGGTGCGCGTGGGTTCCGCCGATCCGCGGGTGAGCCGCGAAGGTCTGGACATCCGCGTCGAAGACGACGGACCGGGGATCCCGCCCGAAAAGGTGGAACGCGTGCTGCAGCGCGGCGTGCGCGGCGACGAACGCGTCCAGGGTCACGGCATCGGCCTCGCGATCGTGGACGACATCGTGCGTTCCTACCGCGGCACCTTGCGCGTGGACCTCTCCGCCGAGCTCCACGGCGCGTGTTTCCACGTCACCTTCGCCGAGATGTGAATGCGCGTGATGGCGGGACCCGACCAATCCGCAAGATGCGTGCCGCTGCGCGGGGCGACGAGCCGGCCGACGCTGCTACTGGATGGAACCCGGAAGCAGCGATTGCCAGGACGCGGTGGCGAGCGGCGCTGCCGGCTGCACTGCGGGTGCGCGCGGCTTGCCGCTTGCGGACGGACCGGGCGTACGCGCCGATGCATCCGGGTGTGGCGACGTTGCGGTACCCGTCACGCGCTGGGGCCCGGACGCGGTGGTATCTTCGCTGGCAGCGGCCGCGCTCTCGTCGCTGTCGTTGGTATCGATCGCGGCCATTCCGGGCGATTCGCCGCGAGCCTGCGCACCGTCCACCGCGGAAGCGTCGGTGTTGGCGGCAAGCAACGGCGAATTTGATCCATAATCGGCCGCTGCCGCGGTC
>JBOHYX010000156.1:0-5933 GCA_050738115.1 Rhodanobacteraceae bacterium | reverse complement strand
CTTCCATTCTCGTGCATGCACACCCGAGCGCAGGCCGTTCACGTGGTGTGGACGCGGTTTCCCGTACATACTGCAGCGCTTCATCGCCGCACGACGGGAGCGTTGGCCGTGTCAGCAAGTCCGTTTGCAGGAAATCGTCCGGTCGGCATCAGCGGCATGGCGGTGTACGTGCCGCCGTATCGGGTCGACCTCGAGCGCTGGTGCGGCTGGACGGGCAATGATCCCGCCAAGACGCGCGCGGTGGTGGGGCATGCGTTCCGGATGTGCGGCCCCGACCAGAACGTGTATACGCTGGCCGCCAACGCGGTCCTGCGGTTGATGGCGCAATGCGATATCGACCCCGGCCGGATCGGCTATCTGGCACTCGGCACCGAGTCCAGCATCGACAATGCCGCCGGCGCGGTGATCGTGCGCGGGCTGGTGGACGCGGCGCTGGCCGCGGAAGGCCGGCCGACGCTGGCGCGCGACTGCGAAGTCCCGGAGTTCAAGCACGCCTGCCTCGGCGGTGTGTACGCGCTGAAGGGCGGCCTGCGCTACCTGGCCTGCGACGGACGCGATCGCCAGGCGATCGCGGTCAGCGCCGACATCGCCGAATACGCGCGCGGCAGCACCGGCGAACCGACCCAAGGCGCGGGCGCCGTCGCGATGCTCCTGGAATCGCCGCCGCGCCTGCTCGAACTCGACCTGGCGATGAGCGGCAGCGCGTCGGAATACCGCGGGCTGGATTTCCGCAAACCGTTTCTGCGCTTCGCCGGCCAGACGCCGGGGCGCCATGGGCGCCTGAGCGACTTGCCGGTCTTCAACGGCAAATACTCGACCGATTGTTACACCGACGCGACGCTGCGTGCGCTGGACGCGATGTTCGCGCGGCGCGGCGGTTCGCGCAGCGCCTGGATGCGGCAACTCGCGGCCGTGTTCATGCACCGGCCGTACCATCACATGCCCCGCAGCGCTTGGGCGATGGCCTGTCTGGCTGCGCTCGGGCACGATGCGGCTCGCGGGGATGCCGTGGCCGCGCAGGAGCTTGCGACGCTTTGCGAAGCGGCCGGCGTGGCGCGCGATGACGTGCTGCGCGAATGGCGATCGGGCGTGGACGGCTGCAGCGCCGGCGCCCTGCCGGCGGAGGCGTATTCGGTTTCATCGGGCGTGCTCAAGGCGTTTCGCAAGAGCGCGACGTATCGCTCCGTGGTCGAGGCAAAGCTGCAGATGGGTTCGGATGCCGCCATGGAACTCGGCAACCTCTACACCGCGGCACTGCCGGCGTGGCTGGCGGCCGGCCTGAGCGATGCGGCGACGCGCGACATCGATCTCGATGATCGTGACGTGCTGTTGCTCGGCTACGGTAGCGGCGATGCGGCGGAAGCGATTCCGGCCCGGGTGGCGTCGGGGTGGCGGAAGGCCGCGGCCGCGATCGACTTCCAGCGGGCGCTCGAAGGCGCAGCGGATCTCGATCGCGATGAGTACGCAACGCTGCACGACACCGGCACGCTCGATCGAGCCCGCGACCCGGCGCCCGCGGGCGTCGTCATCGACCATATCGGCACGCACCAGGAACACGCGTTCCAGGACTACGGCATCGCGTATTACGGCTACAACGGTCAGCCGTGACGAAGCGGCCGCAACGTGTCGAGACAAGCGTCGCGGCCTCCGAAGCACCGACATCGCTTTTGCAGGATCGCGCCTACGGCCCGAACCCATCGAGGCACGCCTGCAGCCGATCCGGCTCCGGCTTCGCCAGCCGCACGCGCCCGGTATTCGACAGGATCACGGCCTTGCCGTCCTGGGCGCGGGCGTGGCAGACCGTAAACGTCACGTTGCTGCCCGCGGCGCTGCCGGTGGCGTGAAAGGTCAGCCTGGTGCGGCCGCCGCTGGTGATCACGCGGGTGCCCACAGGCATCGCCGGCTGGACGTCGATGATCGGCGTGTCCGGCTCCGGTTTGCCGTCGCCGTCGGCGTCCCGCGCAACGATCCAGCCGTGTTGCCAATCGTCGCTTGCCTCGCAGTGCCGACCGTCGCCGCTCGGGCACACCAGCACGCGCGCGTTGTGCATCACCGCGATGTTGCGCGCATGCTGCAAGGTCCGGGCGATCGACGCTTCGGTGCTTGCGTCGCGCGTGCGCGCCAGCAGCGACCCCATCGCGGGCGCACCGATCATGGCGAGGATCCCGGCAATCGCGAGCGTGATGAGAAGTTCGGTCAGCGTGAAACCACGATTGCGGCGCTTGGGTCCGGTCATGACCGTTGCCTCCGTGGGCGGAGAAACAGCTTGGCCGGCGAACAGCGCATCGGGCAGCAGCGGGCGACGCCCGGATCGGTCGGCGCGCGCCTACGCCGGGTGTAGGCGCACCCGCATGCGTTCGCATGGAGGCCGCGCTATCCTCTCAATTCCAGCAATCGCGGCGATCATGGGTCCGGGGGCCGATCGGCATGGCGGATGTATTCGTTTCCTATGCGCGGGCCGACAAGCCACGGGTAGCGCCGCTGGTCGCCGCGATCGAAGCCAAGGGCTGGACCGTATGGTGGGATCCGGAGATGAGCCCCGGCAAGGAATTCGATGACGAGATCGACGTCGAGCTGCAGGCGGCGAAAGCCGTGCTGGTGGTCTGGACGCCAACTTCGGTGGCCTCACGCTGGGTGCGTGGTGAGGCGCGCGATGCCGCAGAGCGCGGGATTCTGGTGCCGGTGCGCTTCGATCAGGCGCGTCTGCCGATTGATGTGCGCGCGTTGCACACCACCGATCTCGACGCATGGAACGAAGATCCGGCGAGCGTGCAGGCGCAGGAATTCCTGCGTGCGCTCGCCGCGATGATTGCGCGCTCGCAAGCCGCGCAATCCACGAAGGCTGCCGATGCCTCGGCAGCGCCGCCGTCGGCCAGCGAGTCAAGGCGCTTCTCGATCTGCGTGCTGCCCTTCATCAACATGAGCGGCGACCCCGAGCAGGAATACTTCAGCGACGGCATCACCGAAGACATCATCACCGATCTCAGCAAGATTTCGGCGCTTTCCATCATTTCGCGCAACGGCTCCTTTCTGTACAAAGGAAAGCAAGTCGACATCCCCAAGGTCGCGTGCGAACTCAAAGTCACCCACGTTCTGGAGGGCAGCGTGCGCAAGGCCGGCGGCCGGGTCAGGATCAGCGCGCAGTTGATTGATGGCACAATCAACAACCATGTCTGGGCCGAGCGCTACGATCGCGACGCCAGCGACATCTTCGCATTGCAGGACGAGATTTCGCACGCCATCGTGAAGGCATTGAGATTGCGGCTGCTGCCGGAAGAAAAGAAAGCCATCGAACGGCGCGGCACCGACAACGTCGAGGCGCATGATCTTTACCTGATGGCGCGGCAGATCTACGTGACCAGTCGGGAGGACGAGAGAGCGTCGCAAGCCATCGTGCGTACCTGCACGCGCGCCACCGAAATCGACCCGAAGTACGCGCAGGCTTGGGCGCTGCTGGCAATGGCCTATCGAAACCTGCGTGAACTTGGAGTGGAGTCGGATGACGGCATGGCGGCCACGGAACGCGCACTGGCGTTGGACCCGAAGCTGGCCGAGGCGCATGCGGTCAAGGCGTATATCCTGCAAATGAAAGGTGCCATGGATGGGGCTGTGGCCGAGGTCGAGATCGCGCTGAAGCTGGATCCCGAATCCTACGAAGTCAATCGCACCGCCGGACGCCTGAATTATCAACTGCATCGATTTGAAGATGCAGCGCGGTTTTTCGAAAAGGCAGTGAGCCTGATGGACTCGGACGTTAATTCGGCGATGATGCTGGTCAGTTCGTATCGGGCGCTGGGAGATGCGACTGGTACGCGTCGCGCCGCCGAAATCGCAGCGAAGCGCGCCGATGCCGTACTTGCGCGCGATCAGAACAACGCCGGAGTAATGGCCTACAGCGCCGTTGCGTTGGGCGCGTTGGGCGAGAGTGAGCGTGCCAAGTGCCGCATGAGCCGCGCGTTGCTGATCGACCCCGACAACTGGGACATGCGTTACAACTTCATCTGCGGCCTGAATACGTATTTGGGCGACAAGGATGCCGCATTGGAGATGATGAAACTGCTGTTTGTCGGAATCACCGTCCCGCTTTTACGCTATTTGAAGGACGACCCCGACCTTGCTTCCCTGCACGACGACCCGCGTTACAAAGCCATGGTCACCGCCGCCGAGGCGCGCCTCGCGGCAGCGAAGCCGCCAACGCCATCCGCACCGGAGGCCGCATGATCGGCGCGAATGCAATGAGTTTGCCATCGGTTGCCGCAACACGCGCACGGTGGATGACGAGGACGTCCAACGACAACAAGGGCTGTAACCATGGCTGACGTCTTCGTTTCCTACGCCCGTGCCGACAAGGCGCGGGTGGCACCGTTGGTGGCCGCGATCGAGGCCAAGGGCTGGTCAGTGTGGTGGGATCCGGAGATGAGCCCCGGGAAGGAATTCGATGACGAGATCGACGTCGAGCTGCAGGCGGCGAAAGCCGTGCTGGTGGTCTGGACGCCAACTTCGGTGGCCTCACGCTGGGTGCGTGGTGAGGCGCGCGATGCGGCCGAGAGGAACATCCTGGTACCGGTACGTTTCGGGCAGGCCCGTTTGCCGATCGACGTGCGCGCGATCCATACCACTGATCTGGATGACTGGAACGAAAACCCCGCGAGCGCGTCAGCGCAGTCTTGCCTCTCGGCCCTTGGTGCGATGATCGCGCGCTCCACGCTGGCGGCAGCGCCTGCGCCCACAAGCGGCAGGGCGAGTGCGGCCTCCGCGGTCAAGCCGGCGCCGCGTTTCTCGATATGCGTACTGCCCTTCACCAACATGAGCGGGGAAGCCGAGCAGGAGTACTTCAGCGACGGCATCACCGAGGACATCATCACCGACCTCAGCAAGGTGTCCGCGTTGCGCGTGATCTCGCGCAACAGCGCGTTCCGCTACAAGGGCAAGAACGTCGACCTGCCGAAGGTTGCAGCCGAACTCAACGTGACCCACGTGCTGGAAGGCAGCGTCCGCAAAGCCGGCGGCCGGGTGCGCATCAGCGCGCAGTTGATCGACGGCGAATCGAACGGCCATCTGTGGGCAGAACGCTACGACCGCGATGACAACGACATCTTCGCCATCCAGGACGAAATTTCACAGGCCATCGCCAAGGCCCTGAAGTTGCACCTGCTGCCCGAGGAAAAGAAGGCCATCCGCAAACGCGGCACCGACAATGCCAAGGCCCACGATCTGTACCTCATGGCGCGGCAGACCTATGTGACGAGCCAGTCTGCTGACCCCACTGCGGCGCGAGCAGTCGTGCGGATTTGCAAGCGCGCCACCGAAATCGACCCGGATTACGCGGAAGCCTGGGCGCTGATGGCCACCGGTTATCGGCAGTTGAACTGGATGCAAAGCGCGGAGACCGCCGATGGCATGGCTGCGATCGACCGTGCGCTCGCGTTGAATCCCGATTTGGGGGAAGCGCACGCGGTCAGGGCGCAGATCCTGCAGCAGGGCAACGACCTCGATGCCGCCGCGCGGGAAGCCGCCATCGCCCTCTCGCTCGATCCGGAATCCTACGAAGTCAATCGCGCCGCTGGCCAGTTGTATTACCAACTGCAGAAATTCGCCTATGCGGTCCGTTATTACGAGAAGGCGGTTGCGCTGATGGAAGCCGACATCAATTCGGCGGCAATGCTGGTGAGTTGTTACACGGCCGTGGATGACGCAGCGGGCACTCGCCGTGCCGCGGAAATGACGCTCAGACGCGCGGAAGCGATTCTGGCCCACGACCAGAACAACGTCGGTGTAACGGCCTACAGCGTCGATGCGTTGGCGGCACTCGGTGACGCCGAGCGCGCCAAGGCGCGCATGGAGCGCGCGTTGTTGATCGACCCTGACAATTTCAACATGCGCTACAACTTCGGATGCGTTCTGGCTGTGCGACTTCGGGACAAGCGTGGCGC
>JBOHYX010000155.1:0-5936 GCA_050738115.1 Rhodanobacteraceae bacterium | reverse complement strand
GTTGTGGGGTGGGCGCTGGTCGCGCTGCTGTGCGTCACGCCGGGGCTTGCGCTCGCGCGGCAACTGACCGACGCTGACTACGCGCAGGCGGTCAAGTTCCTGCCGCAGAACGTCGACCCGCTGGTCGATCACGACGTGCAGCGGGTCACGTGGCTGGACGACACGCACTTCTGGTACATCGACCACGATGCCACGGGCGATCAGATCCTGGAAATGGACGCGACGACCGGCAAGCTGTCGCGGCCGTTCGATCAGGCGAAGCTCGCCGCGGCGCTTGCCAAGGCAAGTGGCAAGCCGGTCGATGCCAACAAATGGCCGCGCTTCGGGTTCGAGTTCCATCCGTTGCCCGGCGGCGACCTCGACGTGGAATGGCATGACACGTGGTACCGCTGTGACCTTGGGGGCGTCGGCGTGTGCACGGATCGCGCGAAACTGCTCCAGTCCGGCAGCGAGCCGGGCGCGCTGTCGCCGAATGGCAAGTTGCTGGCGTTCGTACGCGACTGGAACCTGTGGGTGCGCAACCTCGAAACCGGCAAGGAAACCCAGCTCACCACCGACGGTGTCAAGAACTACGGCTACGCGACCCAGAACGCGGGCTGGATCCACGGCGATGGCGCGGTCGTGCGCTGGTCGCCGGATTCAAAACGGCTCGCGACGTACCGGCAGGACCAGCGCGACGTCGGTGACATGTACACGGTCGACACGCGCATCGGGCATCCAAAGCTGGATGCGTGGAAGTATCCGCTGCCCGGTGACGAACACGTGTTCATGATCGAGCCCGTGGTGATCGATGTCGCGACGCGGCAACTGGTTCGCCTCGACATGGCGCCGGAACAGCGCCTGTCGACCCTGTGCGACCAACTCGCCTGCGATCAGAGCAAGCCCTACAAGTGGAGTGACGTGAATTGGGCGCCGGATGGCAAGACGTTCGCGATCGTGTCGACGTCGCGTGATCGCCAGCACGAGTGGTACCGCGTCGCCAACGCGGAAACCGGAGCGGTGCGCACCGCGTTCGAGTTCAGCTACAAGCCCTATTACGAGAGCGGCCACGGCCGCGTGAATTGGCAGTACTTGCCCGAAACGCAGCAGGCGATCTGGCCGTCGGAGCAGACCAACTGGGACAACCTCTACCTGTATGACCTGACAGCCGGCAAGCCGCTGCACCCGATCACCACGGGCGACGGCAACGTCACCGAGGTGCTGCACCTCGACCGCGCCACGCGCACGCTGTGGTTCGTGGGCGTCGGCCGTACGCCCGGCGTGAATCCGCATTACCGGCAGTTCTTCAAGGTGAACATCGACACCGGCAAGACCACGCTGCTGACGCCGGAGGATGCCGACCACACCATCACGATGTCGCCCGATGGCGAGTACTTCGTCGACTCGTATTCGACGCCGACGATGCCGCCCATCACCGTGCTGCGGGCGGCGGACGATGGCCACGTGATCGCGACGGTCGCCAAGGCGGACATCTCACGCCTCAAGACCGCGGGCTGGGTGCCGCCGGTTCCGTTCACGGTGAAGGCGCGCGATGGCAAGACCACGCTGTACGGGTTGATGTTCAAGCCGACCGACTTCGATCCCGCGAAGAAATATCCCATCGTCGACTACATTTATCCCGGTCCGCAGACCGGCTCGATCTTCACCTTCAACTTCGCGGCCGCGCGCGGCGACGATCAGGCGCTCGCCGAACTCGGCTTCATCGTGGTGGCGATCGACGGGATGGGCACGCCATGGCGCTCGGCGAGCTTCCATCATTACTGGTACGGCGACATGGGCGACAACACCCTGCCCGACCAGGTTGCCGGCATCAAGGAGCTGGCCGCGCGGTATCCGTGGATCGACATCGACCGCGTCGGGATCTGGGGCCATTCAGGCGGCGGCAATGCGACCGCGGATGCGCTGTTCCGCTACCCGGACTTCTTCAAGGTCGGCTGGGCCGAAAGCGGCAACCACGACAACCGCAACTACGAGAACGACTGGGGCGAGAAGTACCAGGGCCTGCTGGTGAAGGACAAGGACGGCACCACCAATTACGACAACCAGGCCAACGAGTTGATCGCGAAGAACCTCAAGGGCCATTTGATGCTGGTGCACGGCGAGATCGACGACAACGTGCCGATCAGCAACACGTATCTCGTGGTGCAGGCGCTGATCCGTGCCAACCGGAATTTCGACATGTTGATCCTGCCGAACGAGCACCACGGCTACGGCAAGGATTCACCTTACGTGATGCGCCGGCGGTGGGACTACTTCGTGAAGTACCTCGCGGGCGACACGCCGCCGCACGAGTTCCAGATGCCGGCGGCGCCGAAGGACTGATGAGAGGCATCTGCCCGCGAATGGACGCGAATAAACGCGAATGAAGCAAAAGCAGCTTGGCTGATCGGTGGAGCACCTCGTAAACTCCGGCTTTTTTCTCGTCATTCCGGGGCCATTGCCGGATTCATCGGCACTGGAACCCGGAATCCATCTGTTCGGTTCAAGAGGCAGAAGCTGGATTCCGGGTTCGGCCTGCAATGAAGCCGCAGGCCGCCCCGGAATGACCAACTGTAGGTTGGTGGCCCGCCTCAGCCCGGGCCGGTCTTCTTCGCGTTCATTCGCGGACTGACTGGTTCTTTCACCAAAGGGAGGGTGACATGAAACTTTCCACGAATCTGCTGACCGCCGCCGTGCTGGCGGCCATGACGACCGTCGCGTTTGCTGCACAGAAGTCCACCGCGCCGTCGACCATCGAATATCCGGCGGCGCACAAGGACGCGACCGTGGATACGTATTTCGGCACGAAGGTGCCGGCGCCCTACCAATGGATGGAGAACCTCAACAACCCGGATCTGCACAAGTGGGTCGACGCCGAAAACAAGCTCACCGACGCGTACTTCGCGAAGATCCCGGTGCGCGGCTGGATCGACCATCACCTGACCGAACTCTGGAACTACGCCAAGGAAGGCACGCCGGATCAGTTGCAGAACGGCACGTTGTTCTTCGGCCGCAATTCCGGCCTGCAGAACCAGAGCGTGGTGTACGTGCAGGCGTCACCGGGCGCCAAGGCGCGTGTGCTGCTCGATCCCAACAAGTTGTCGCCGGACGGCTCCATTGCACTCGCCGGCTACGAACCTTCGCACGATGGCAAGCTGCTCGCCTACCAGCTTTCGACCGGCGGTTCGGACTGGGAAACCATCCACGTGATGGACGTTGCGAGCGGCAAGCAGCTTCCCGACACGGTCAAGTGGGTGAAGTTCTCGAACGTCGCCTGGACGCATGACGGCAAGGGGTTCTTCTACTCGCGCTTCCCGACGCCGTCCGGCAGCGAAGAGTCGCAGATCAACCAGAAGGTCGTCGACCAGAAGCTCTACTACCACCGGCTAGGCACGCCGCAATCGGACGACAAGCTGATCTACTCGATGCCGAAGCATCCGGAATGGGGCGTCGACGGTGCGGTGAGCGAAGACGGCCGCTACCTGATCCTGTTCCTGTTCAATGGGACCTCGACCAGGAACCGCCTGTACTACGCCGACCTCGGCAAGCCGATGGACCCGGACATCGGCGCGAAGGTGCTGCCGCTGTACACGAAGGGTGACGCCAACTACACGCCAATCGGGATCACGGGCGGCACGCTGTACCTTTCGACGACGCTGGACGCGCCGCGCGGGCGCATCGTCGCGGCGAAGCTGACCGATCCCGATCCCGTGCACTGGCGCGTGGTGGTGCCGCAGGAGGAAGGTGTCCTGAGCGGCGCGACGCTCGCCGATGGCGACATCCTCGCCAATTACCTCGACGTCGCGAAGAGCAAGCTGCAGCTCTTCAGTACCGACGGCAAGTTGCTGCATGCCCTCGCACTGCCGACGCTCGGCACCGTCGGCGGCATCTCGGCCCGCAACGATTCGAAGAACGTGTACTACGCGTTCACGTCGTTCCTGTATCCGACCACGCTGTACCGCTACGACGTCGCCGATGGCAAGACCACCGCGTACTTCAAGCCGAACGTGAAGTTCGATGCGTCGCCCTACGAAACCAGGCAGGTCTTCTACACGTCGAAAGACGGCACGAAAGTACCGATGTTCATCGTCGCGAAGAAGGGCATCAAGCTCGACGGCAGCCATCCGACCGTGCTGTACGGCTATGGTGGATTCGACATCACCATCACGCCGAGTTTCAGCCCGATGCTGCCGGTGTGGCTGCAGATGGGCGGCATCTACGCGGTCGCGAACATCCGCGGTGGCGGGACCTATGGCGAGGCCTGGCACCACGCCGGGATGCTCGGCACCAAGCAGAACGTGTTCGACGATTTCGCGTGGGCGGCGAAGTACCTCATCAAGGAGGGCTACACCTCGTCGAAGCACCTCGGGATCCAGGGCTATTCCAACGGCGGGCTCCTGACCGGCGCCTCGATCACCCAGAACCCCGACCTGTTCGGCGCGGCCTACATAGGCCACGGCGTGCTCGACATGCTGCGCTACCAGAAGTTCTCGGGCGGCGCCTACTGGGTGCCCGAGTACGGCACCTCGGACGTCAAGAAGGATTTCGAGTGGCTGATCAAGTACTCGCCGCTGCAGAACGTCCACGCCGGCACCTGCTATCCGCCGACCTTCATCACGACGTCGTGGGACGATGACCGCGTGGTGCCGAGCCACGAGTTCAAGTTCACCGCGAAGATCCAGCAGGCCCAGGCCTGCGACAACCCGATCCTGCTGCGCACCACCGGCAGCACCAGCCACGTGTACATGCCGACCGACAAGCTGATCCAGCAGACCGCCGATGTATGGGCGTTCGAGGCGTACAACCTCGGGATCAAGGAGCCGCCGAAGGCGACCGATTGACTGGCGGGCGCGCAGGACATAAGGCTCTTTGTGGGAGCGGGCGGTGCCCGCGACGGGGTTCGCCACGCCTGTCGCTGTCGCGATCTGTCACATCCGTCGCGGCGAACCGCCGCTCCCACAGGAGTTGCCGACCCTTGGAACTGATGTGTTTTGGGTTCGTTCATTTACACAGCAACTGCAACGATATAACGTTGCGCGCTAGATCGCCGCCCAGCCCTTCGGTTCTCCGGCGCCGCGGATCGCCCGCGGGATGGATCCGGACCGGCTCTGCCGGTCCGTCTGCGAGAGAACCTTCCAGGCATGCGTCGCAAATTCCCGAATCCGGTGCGGTGGCCGTGCGCGAAGCCGATTGCCTTGTTGCCGGCGGTGCTGGTGCTGGCGGGCTGTGCCGCCGGTCCGAATTTCAAGCCGCCGGCGCGGCCGAATGTTGCGGGATACACCGCGCAACCGCTGGCGGCCACCGCCGCCGTGCCCGGCGTTGCGGCGGGCGCGACGCAGCACTTCGAGGCGGGTGCCGAGATCCCGGGCGACTGGTGGACCCTGTTCCATTCCGCGGCGTTGAACACGCTGATCACCGAAGCGCTTGCGCACAACCACGACCTCAAGGCCGCGCAGGCTGCACTCAGGGTCGCGCAGGAAGACGTGCCGGGCGCGGCGGATGCCTTTGCGGCGCCGTGCAAGGTTGTTGAAAGGTCGCCGCAATAGGTTCGACTTGCGGGCCCCGCGCTGACGGCGGGGCGGGTTGCGACCCGGACGTCACATGGCGTCCGGCTGCAGGCAGGGACCACGATCATGGACATGCCACGCGCGGCCGGCTGGACGGCGCTGGAGACGTTGGGATCAGCGGGGTCGCCGAACGCGTGTACCTTGCCTTGCTCACGCGCCGCATGGCGACCGCGACGGAAGTTGCAACGCTGTTGCGGGTAAGCCCGGGCGCGGTCCAGCACTCACTGGCGGAAGGACGGAGACGCCGCGCGCTGAGGCGCGACCGGGAGGCGCTCAACGAATGGCGGGCCTCGCACGCCCGACCTCGTGCACCCACGGCGCGGGCGCGTGCGTTGGCTCAACCCGACACATGCGGCAATCATGGACGATTGCAAAAAAATGGTGCCCAGG
>JBOHYX010000154.1:0-5962 GCA_050738115.1 Rhodanobacteraceae bacterium | reverse complement strand
ACCACCACCACTTCGTCGAGGGCCTCGCTGCGGCTCACCCGCATCACGTAATGCGGCGACAGCTCCGGGCACTTCAGCACCAGTTCCTCGACCTGCGTCGGAAACACGTTGACACCGCGGATGATCAGCATGTCGTCCGAACGTCCGGTGACCTTGTCCATTCGCCGCATCGAGCGTGAGGTCGGCGGCAGCAGGCGCGTGAGGTCGCGCGTGCGGAAGCGGATCACCGGAACCGCCTCCTTGGTCAGCGAGGTGAACACCAGCTCGCCCTCCCTGCCGTCGGGCAACACCTTGCCCGTCGCGGGATCGATGATCTCCGGGTAAAAGTGATCCTCCCAGACCACCGGCCCGTCCTTGGATTCGATGCACTCGCTGGCGACGCCGGGGCCGATCACTTCCGACAGCCCGTAGATGTCCAACGCATCCATCCCCGCCCGCGATTCGACGTCGTGGCGCATCGCCTCGGTCCAGGGCTCGGCGCCGAAGATGCCGACCTCGAGGCTGGACGCTTTGGGATCGAGCCCTTCGCGCACGAATTCCTCGATGAGGTTCAGCATGTAGGACGGCGTGACCATGATGATCGAAGGCTTGAGGTCGCGGATCATCTGGATTTGCTTTTTCGTCTGGCCGCCGCCCATGGGGATCACGGTGCAACCGACGCGTTCGGCACCGTAGTGCGCGCCGAGGCCGCCGGTGAAGAGGCCGTAGCCGTACGAGACCTGCACGATATCGCCGGCGCGCCCGCCCGCGGCGCGGATGCTGCGCGCGACCACCTGTGTCCACATCTCGATGTCCGCGGCGGTGTAGCCGACCACGATCGGCGTGCCGGTCGTCCCGCTGGATGCGTGGATGCGGACCACCGTCTCGCGCGGCACCGCAAACAGCCCGAACGGATAGTTGTCGCGGAAGTCCCGCTTGCTGGTGAACGGAAATTTCGCGAGGTCGGCAAGCTCCTTGAGGTCGTCCGGATGCACGTCGGCCGCATCGAAGCTGCGCTTGTAGTGCGGCACGTTGTCGTACGCCCGCTTCAACGTCTGCTGCAGCCGCGTGAGCTGCAATGCCTGCAACTCGTCGCGGCTGGCGCGTTCGACCGGTTCGAGATCGCTTGCTTCAGGATTCCGGACAGTCATCACGTTCCTCCCATCCTCGAGTTGTCGTTGCGGGTGGCGCTGCGCGGCATGGCGCGCCCGGCTCCGGCATCCGGATCCGACGGTCGCACACTTTCCGTCACTACCTCGCCCCGGATCCGGCGCGATTTGCCCCGGAACAGCGCGACGAGCTCGCCGCGCTGGTTGCTGACGGCAATGTCGTAGACGCCACTGCGGCCCACGAGCGAACGTTCGACCGCCTCTGCGCGCAGCAGGTCGTTCTCGGCCCCGGGGCGGATGAAATCGATGTGGCAGGCGGAGGCGACCGTCACCGCGTTGCGGCTGTTGCAGGCAAACGCAAAGGCGCTGTCCGCCAGCGCGAAAATGAAACCACCGTGGCAAGTGCCGTGCCCGTTCAGCATGTCCGCACGCACCCGCATCGACAGGCATGCGCGGCCGGGTGACACCGTCTCCAGCACCATGCCCAGTCCCTGCGACGCGTGGTCGCGCGCGTACATGTGCCGACCGGTCCGCTGCGCGAGGTCGCGCGCGGACACACTGCTGTCGCCGCCATCGCCCGTTGCGTCGCGCTCATCCGCCATCGTCGTCAATCCATCGTGTCCACGACCGGTTTACTTTCCAGTGAACGAGGGTTTGCGCTTTTCCACGAACGCCGCCACCCCCTCGGCGTAATCCCGGCTGAAACCGAGCTCGTGCATGCTGCGTACTTCCAGTTCCAGTTGCTGCTCGAAACGGGCGGATTCACTGGCATGGATCGCGTGCTTGGTGCGCGCGAAACCCAGGGTTGGCCCGGTTGCAAAGTAGCGCAGCAATCGCTCGACCTCGTCCGCGAACGCAGCATCGTCCACGCACTTCCAGATCAAGCCCCACTGCTCGGCCTGCTCCGCGCCCAGCGCCTCGCCCAGCAGCGCAAGGCCCATCGCGCGCGCCGTGCCGAGGCGCCGTGGCAGGAACCAGGTGCCGCCGGTGTCGGGGATCAGTCCCAGTTTGCAGAACGGCTCGATGAATTTCGCGGAACGCGTGGCGACGACGATGTCGCAGGCCAAAGCCATGTTGACGCCCGCGCCCGCGGCCACGCCGTTGACCGCGCACACCACCGGTAGCGGCAACTCGCGCAGGTTCCTGACCAGCGGCGCGTAATATTTCGCCACCGTTTCACCCAGGTCCACCGGTGCCGCGCCCGGCGCCACCGTGCGATCGCCAAGATCCTGCCCGGCGCAGAAACCGCGCCCGGTGCCGGTCAGCAGCAGCACCCGCAGGCTGCGGTCGTCGCGCACGCACGCCAGGGCGTCGCGAAGTTCCTCGTGCATGCGCTCGTTGAAACTGTTGAGCCTGTCCGGGCGATTCAGCCGCACCCGCGCGACTCCCGCCTCGCGCGAGAACACCACCGTTGCTTCGCTCATGCCCGCGCTCCTTCGGTTGCGGCAGTCGCCTTCGCCTTCCGCGCCACCAGGGTGAGGACGTCGTACTGCGCGACGACCTTGCCGTCCTGGTTCGTGACCGTGGCGTCCCAGCGCACTTCGCCGTAGTCCGCGGTCGCGCGCGGCACCTTTTCCTTGCACGTCAGCGTCACCTGCACGGTATCACCCGGAAATACCGGCGTGAGGAAGCGCAGGTTGTCGACGCCATAGTTCGCCAACACCGGGCCCGGGGCCGGGTCCACGAACAGTCCGGCGGCGAGCGACACGATGAGGTAGCCGTGCGCGACCCGTCCGCCGAAGAACGGGTTGGCCCTGGCCGCGGCCTCGTCCATGTGTGCATAAAAGGTGTCACCGGTGAAATGCGCGAAGTGTTCGATGTCCACGAGCGTGACCTTGCGCGTTCCGGTGACGATCGTGTCGCCGACTTCGAGGTCCTCGAGGTGCTTGCGGAACGGATGCACGTCACCGGTCCTGCGCGCCGCGCCCGGCATCCAGCGCCCGGTGATCGCGGTCAGCATGTCCGGCGAACCCTGCAGCGCGGTCCGCTGCAGGTAGTGCATGACCCCGCGCACGCCGCCCATTTCCTCGCCGCCACCGGCGCGGCCGGGGCCGCCGTGCACCAGCACCGGCAGCGGCGATCCGTGCCCGGTCGATTCCTTGGCGCAGTCGCGGTCGACGATCAGCAGCCGGCCGTGATACGGCGCGATGCCGAGCGTCACCTCGCGCGCGATGTCGCGATCGGCCGTGAACAGCGATCCCACCAAGCTGCCCTCGCCGCGACGCGCGAGGTCGACGGCGTCCGCCACATCGTCATACGGCATCAGCGTCGCCACCGGCCCGAACGCCTCGACCCCGTGCACCGCAGCGTTCGACTTCGGATCTTCGCAGCGCAGCAGCAGCGGCGGCAGGAACGCGCCAGCGGTACCGTCGGCACCGGTCACGGCAAAGTCATCGGGATCTCCGTACACCAACTCCGCGGCAGCGCGCAGGCGCTCGACGTTGGCGCGCACCTCTTCGCGTTGTGCCTGGCTCGCCAGCGCGCCCATCGTGACCGCCTGCTCTTCGGGATCCCCGACCACGACGCGCGCGAGCCGCTCGGTGAGCGTCGTCGTCAGCGCGTCCAGCACCGCCCGCGGCGCGATCGCGCGTCGGATCGCCGTGCAGCGCTGGCCGCACTTGATCGTCATTTCGCGCACGATTTCCGTGGCGTAGGCATCGAACTCGGGGGTTCCCGGCACGGCATCAGGGCCGAGGATCGAGCAATTCAGCGAATCGGCCTCCATCATGAAGCGGACGTTTTTGCGCGCCACGGCGGGATGCTGGCGCAGCTTGCGGCCGGTCGACGCCGAGCCCGTGAACACCACCACGTCCTCGCTGCCGAGATGGTCGAACAGGTCGCCGACGCCACCGCAGATCAACTGGACCGCGCCCTCCGGGAACCTGCCGGAGGCGATGAGGTCGCGAAACATGAGCTGGGTGAGGTAACCGGTCTGACTGGCCGGCTTGACGATCGCGGGCACGCCGGCGAGGAGGCTCACCGCGAGCTTTTCCAGCATGCCCCAGCAGGGAAAATTGAACGCGTTGATGTGGATCGCCGCGCCCTGCAGCGGCGTACAGATGTGCTGGCCGATGAATCGCCCGGACTTGCCGAGCCGTTCCGCCGCACCGTCGATCAGGAAGCTGGCGTTGGGCAGTTCGCGGCGACCCTTGGATGAATACGAAAACAGGGTGCCGATGCCGCCCTCGATGTCGATCCAGGAGTCGGTGCGCGTCGCCCCGGTCGCGCGCGACAACGCGTAGTACGCCTCCTTGCGCTCCATCAGGTACTGCGCCAGCGCTTTCAGCCGCAGTGCGCGCTCGTGGAACGTCAGCCGCCGCAGCGCCCGCCCGCCGACACGGCGTGCGTGGTCGAGCATCGCGCCAAATTCGAGGCCGGCGCTGGTCACGCGCGCGACCGGCGCACCGGTGATGGCATTGTCGATCACGCTGCCGTCGCCACGCCCGGCCTGCCACTGGCCGCACGCGTAGCTCTCGAGTTTTTGCACCTTGTCCTGCACGTTCATTTGCCCGTCCCCGGCTCGATCTTCACTACTGCGGAGGCTCGATCTCGCCGAGCGTCCACCATTTCCAAAAACACTCGTCATTCCGGGGCCATCGCCGGCTCCATCGGCGATGGAACCCGGAATCCAGCTCGTGCTCCGGGTGGCTGCAGAGCTGGATTCCGGGTTCGGCCTGCGATGAAGCTGCAGCCCGCCCCGGAATGACGATCGTTTTGCGAGGCTCCAGTCGCACGCTCAGCTTTCGCGTTCGCGCAGTTTCACAGCCACGATTCAGTCCTCCTGCCGATCGAAATCGATGACCAGCGAGTCGCTGACCGGAAAGCTCTGGCAGGCAAGGATGAACCCGCGTTCGACCTCATCGTCGCGCAGCGCGAAGTGGGTGTCCATGTCGACCTTGCCCTCGACGAGCTTGCAGCGGCAGGTCGCACACACGCCGCCCTTGCACGAATACGGAAGCTCGATGCCCTGCTCCAGCGCCGCGTCCAGCACCGTGCTTCGGTTCTTGTCGAGTTCGAACGTGCGCCGCGCGCCGCCTTCGATCACCGTCACCGCACACACCGCGTTGCCGCGCACCGGCTGCCGCGGCCGCTGGCGCGCGCCCTTGGGCAGGCCGCTGTCGAACAACTCCAGGCGCGCGCGTTCGCGTGCCACGCCGTGCCGCAGCAGGCTCTCCAGCACCTCGGCCATCATCGCCTGCGGTCCGCAGATGTAGGCGACGTCGATGCCGTCCGGATCGATCCAGCGCTCCAGCAACGCATCACACTTGTGGCCGTCGATGCGGCCGTTGAACAACTCGATGTCCTGTTGCTCGCGGCTCAGCACGAACATCAGGTTGAACCGTTCTACATAGCGGTCCTTCAAGTCCTCGAGTTCATCCTTGAGCAATACGTGCGAGGACGTCCGGCTGCCGTAGAACAACGTCACCCGACTCGCAGGTTCCGATTCCAGCACGGTCTTGATGATCGACAGCACCGGCGTGATTCCGCTGCCCGCCGCAAAGGCGACGTGGTGGCGCGCCGCCACCGGATCGACGGGCACGCCGAAATGCCCGGCCGGCTCCATGCACTCGATGACTTCACCGCAGCGCAGGGTTGCGTTCGCCCAGTTCGAGAACACGCCATCGTCGATGCGCTTGATCGCGACCCGCAGCCGCTGCTCGGCGCCCGACGCGCAGATGGAATACGAACGCCGGATCTCCGCACCTTCGAGTTGCGTGCGGATCGTCAGGTGCTGCCCGGGCTCGTAGCGGAACGCGGTGCGCAGGTCCGCCGGTACCTCGAAAGTCACGACCACCGCGTCCCGGGTATCGGGTCGGACTTCGGCGACGCGCAACGGGTGAAACCGGTTCATGGCGGCCGCCGTCAGTGGGGCT
>JBOHYX010000153.1:0-6054 GCA_050738115.1 Rhodanobacteraceae bacterium | reverse complement strand
TGCGCGAGCAATTTCAAAGCACCAGGGAGCAGGGAAGGATTTGTACGGGATTGGGTTGGTCGGGGAGTAGGGGAAGCTTCGATCTGGAAAACAGGCGTGATCGCCTGAGGGGCCCGTCTGCCGCGGTCACCGGATTGCGCGGGCGGTTGTGTCGACACGGCGGGGCGCTTGAGCGTCGGATTCCAAGGGGGGACTCGCAGATGGCCGATGGATTATCAAGTCGCATCCGCGCATGGGTGGTGTCGTCCGGTGGTGCTGCCGGATCCGTCGCTGCGGTCGCACAGGGCGCCCGTCCCGGATGGACCGAGGACCGCTGGCTTGCGTGGCCCGGCACGAAAGTGGGGGGCAAGCACACCGCTCTTGTTGCCGCGCTATGCGCTGCCGCGGCGCTGTCGGGGTGTGCGGCGCCCCACGCACGGGACTTCGGCGGCCGCTGGCAGCCGGTCAACCGCTTTGATATCGCGCCGCAAGCGATACCACTGCAACAGTCGTACGAATACTTTGCGTCGCCGCTGGATGCCACGCTTAAAACGATGCTCGCGCGGTGGGCCAAGGATACGGGCATGGTCCTGTCCTATCGGTGGCCCGACGACTACACACTGTTCACACCGGTTTCGGATATCCACACGAGCGATCTCAGCGCAGCCGTGGACCAGCTGGCTGCCATTTACGCGTCTCGCGGCGTGTCCGTCGCGGTTCGCGGGCGGGAAATCCTGGTGACGCCGGTGCCGGTGCCGGTTCCCGCCGCGTCTGCGTCAGCCGCGGCCGGGATGCGCTCCGATGACGTGCCGATCCCGACTGCGTCAGGCACCTCGCTCTGAGCCACCGGGCCGAACACATGCGAAACGGCAAATCGTCCAGCGCCAAGATCGATCGGACCGTGGCCCGATCCATCGACTTCGAGTTGACCCTCGCCGACATCGCGAAGCGCAACGAACGGCGCGCGTGGTGGGTGGCATCGACCGCGGTGCTCGTCGCGCTGATGCTCGCGGGCGGCTATTACTACATGCTGCCGCTGAAACAGAAGGTCCCGTATCTCGTGATGGCGGATGCCTATACCGGTACCGCGACCGTGGTGGGCATGAGTCCGGCTGCAGTGCGCAGCATGACCGCGCACGATGCGATCAACCGCAGCAACGTCGCCCACTTCGTGCTGGCGCGCGAGTCCTATGACGTGACGATGATGAAACTGCAGGACTGGGTCAGGGTGTTGACCATGTCCGCACCGAACGTCGCCAACATGTACCGCGGCCTGTATTCGCCGGGCAACGAGAACAATCCATACAAGATCTACGGCAGGGAACGCGCGATCCGGGTGAACATCCTGAGCATCGTCCTGCTCGGCAACGCGCCCGGCCACGCACCGACCGGCGCGACCGTGCGTTTCCAGCGCAGCGTGTACGACAAGACATCGGGCAGCACCCAGCCACTGGACAACAGGATCGCGACGCTGGCATTTGCCTACAAGCCGGACCTGCGGATGGACGAGCGTTATCGAATCGAGAATCCGCTTGGCTTCCAGGTCACCGATTATCGCGTCAGCACGGATTATGCCTCGACGCCGCCGCAGGCCGTCGCGGTGACGGGTCCGGACGGCGCGCGCAGCGAGGCCCTGGCGATCGAGATGCCGCTTCCCGAAACGATGCCGAGTGGCGGTGCGTCGGGCACGCTTCGCCCATCGGCACCGGCACCGGCGCAGTCGCTGCGCGGATCGGATGCGCCGACGCCAGCCCCTTCGTTTCGCGGATCAGGCCCGCCATGAGCAGACAGGTTGCGCAGATGCTGGCCGCCGCCGTACTGACGATGGCGGATATCGTCTGGCCGGCGCATACGCAGGTCGTCCAGCAATACGCCTACCGGGCCGACGCCATCTATCCGGTTCGCACCGGGCTTGGCCTTGCGACCGAAATCGTTCTCGACCCGCACGAAAAGGTCCTCGACTACAGCACCGGGTTCAGCAATGGCTGGTATCTGACCCGCCGTGACAACGTCTTCTACCTGCGGCCGAAGAACGTGGACGTTGATACCAACATGATGGTGCGCACGGAAACCCATTCGTACATCTTCGAGCTGCACGTGGTCGCCACCGACTGGAAAAAGCTTGACCAGGCCAGGAACGACGGCGTTCAGTACAAGATCACGTTCAAGTACCCGGCCGACGCGAGCTTTGCCAAGGTGGCCAAGCCGGCCACTGGCGATCCTTCGCTCGAAACAGAGTTGGTGCCCGGCCGCCGGTACAACTTCCACTATGACTACGCCGCGCTCGGCAAGACGGCGCCGTGGCTGATGCCGATCAACGTCTACGATGACGGGCACTTCACCTACATCAAGCTGAGCGACAGCGTCCGCTTTCCGACCGGAAGTTTTCCGACCGTGCACATGCGTGAGCACGAGCACGGCGAGGACTCGCTCGTGAACAGTACGGTGCGCGGCAACACCATCGTCGTGCATGGCACGTATCCCTATCTGGTCCTGCGTCAGGGCGACGGCGTCGTGGGGTTGCGCAGGGGTGACAACCCATGAGCACGACTCCGCCGCGGCGCCCCGATGACGCGCGTGATGGCGGCCGCGACCAGGGAGGTGAACCCGTTTCCGCCCACGAAGCGGGGCGCGACAGCGTGGCCGCCGCGGACCTGGATGCGAACGCGCCGCTGCTGCGATCGGGTGACTTGCGGAGGATGAATCGCCGCGCGCTGGGCTTTCTCGGCGCGACGGTCATCCTGTTGCTGGCTTTGGCGTTCCTGTTGCTGAAGTCCACCGGAGGCGCCGAGACACCCCCGAAGCCGCGTGCCGAGACCGTACAGGTTCCCGCGCTCCCGCCGCAGCCTCAGCTTCCACGGCCGGCATCGGAGTCGGCCATCGTGATGGCAACGCCGGTTGCATTGCCGGTCGTATCACCGGCGCCGCCATTGCCGGTCCTGCCTGCGCCGCCCGCGCAGGCGCAGTCGGGACCGAGCCTGCTGCAGCGCCGCGGCATGGCGGATGATTCCGGGGACGGCGGCTCGGCCGTGCGGGGTAGCGGCGTTGTGGGCCAAGGCCGTGCGGGAACGACCGGAAGCGGTGCGACCCATGCGCGTCTGCTCACCGACCCCGACACACTGATGCTGCGCGGCACCTACATCCGCTGTGCACTGGAAACGCGGATCATTTCCGACATCCCGGGCTTCACGTCCTGCGTCGTGACCGAGCCGGTGTATTCGTTCGACGGTAACCACCTGCTCCTGCCCAAGGGCTCCAGGGTATTCGGCGAATACAACCACGGCCCCGTCGGATCACGCATCGCCGTCGTCTGGGACCGCATCGTTACACCGACGGGCATCG
Organism: Rhodanobacteraceae bacterium; assembly: GCA_050738115.1. GTDB lineage: Bacteria > Pseudomonadota > Gammaproteobacteria > Xanthomonadales > Rhodanobacteraceae > 66-474. Next base: position 2,733 of record JBOHYX010000153.1, on the reverse strand, counting down.
ACGTCAGCATGTCCAGCCCCGGTGTCGACAATCTGGGTGGCGCGGGGATGCCGGGGCACCTCGATTCGCACTGGCCGAGCCGGATCGGATCGGCGTTGCTGATCAGCCTGATGAGCGATGCATTCCTCTATGAAGGCGAAAAGCACGGTCCAAGGACGAACAACATCAGTCCCGGCGGTGGGTTCGTCGTGCAGACCCCGTTTCAGAGCAACACCGCGCAAACCCTGCAGAACCTGGCCAACCAGGCGATACAGCAGTCGGCCAATCGCCGGGCGACATTGACCATCAACCAAGGCAGCTTGATCGCGATCTATGTCGCCAGGGATGTGGATTTCGCTGGCGTGGTGGCGAGGTTTTGACGGCCGTGGATGCCTTGTCGACGCCTGCAACGGTAGCCACGCCAGACAGGACGGGCACGGGTGGCGGTACGCTGCCGGACCGGGTATCCCTGCCAGTACGGAGGCGGGTGGTGCACCAGCGCGGCGCGACGGCCGCGTGCGTGTCCAGCGAATTCCTGGACTGGCAGTACCAGGTGCTTGGCGTACGTGAATTCCTCGACTCGCCCGACGTGACGGAAGTGTGCGTCAATCGGCCGGGTGAGGTGTACGTCGAGGACCGCGACGGTTGGCGCCGCGTAGCCGTGCCGCAGCTCACGTTCGAACGCGCCAGGCAGTTCTGCACGGCCATCGTCAACGAAAGCGGTACCGGTCAGCACATCACCGAAACCGATCCTCTTGTCTCGTTGACGTTTCCCACCGGGCAGCGCGCCCAGTTCGTGATTCCGCCCGCCTGCGAAGCCGGGCGCGTTTCCATCACGATCCGGCAACCCGCGACGTGGACCCGAACCCTTGCTCAATACGAGGCCGACGGATTCTTCGACGCGGTCCGGGAAATGGCTTCGGGCATCGACGATCACGACCGCGAGCTGCTGGAACTGCGTGCCGCGCGCCGGTACGCGGAGTTTTTCAGGAAAGCCGTGCTTTACAAGAAGAACATCGTGGTTTCCGGCGCCACCGGGAGCGGCAAGACCACATTCATGAAGTCGCTGGTGCAGCACATCCCTGACAGCGAGCGCCTGGTCACCATCGAGGATGCGCGCGAGCTTTTCATCCGCCAGCCGAACGTCGTGCACCTGCTCTATTCGAAAGGGGGCCAGAGCACAAGCCACGTCACGGCAAAGACCTGCATGGAAGCCTGCCTGCGGATGCGGCCGGACCGGATCATCCTGGCGGAACTGCGCGGCGACGAAGGCTTCTACTTCATCCGCAACTGCGCATCGGGACATCCGGGTTCGATCACGAGCTGCCACGCGGGCAGCCCGCAACAAACCTGGGATCAACTGGCGTTGATGGTGAAGGCGTCGCGGGAAGGCGCGGGCCTGGAATTCGCCACCATCAAGCGCCTGCTGAGGATGACGATCGACGTCGTGGTGCACGTCAGCGCCCACGCCGGTCGCCGCAACATCACCGGCATCGACCATCGTCCGAGCCGCGTGGTCCCGGCTGACGGATCACGCGAAAGTGGATGTCCGGAGTCGTCGCCATGATTTCGGCGCTGACGATGATGGCGTGCGCCAACCTCGCGGTCGCGCCACAGCTCATGTACCACGTCGCAATGGTCGAATCGAACGGCAACCCGTTCGCGATCGGCGTCGTCGGTGGCCGCCTGGTGCGGCAGCCCAGGGATCTGGCGGAGGCCGTCGCGACGGCGCGCATGCTCGAGGCGGGCCACTACAACTTCTCGGTCGGTATCGCACAGGTGAATCGGGCGAACCTAGCCCGGTACGGGCTCGACGCATACGAAAAGGCCTTCGACGTGTGCCCCAATCTGGCCGCGGGCTCGCGCATCCTGGCCGACTGCTACCGCGGCGCCGGCGGTGCGTGGGACAAGGCGTTCAGTTGCTACTACGCCGGTGACTACACCACCGGTTTTCGCGATGGCTATGTGCAGAAAATCGTTGCATCGCTGAACGGACCGCGCAACGTCGGCGCCGTCGGGCCGGCGGCCGCTGTTCCGGTGTTGCCGGATTCGCAAGGTGCGCCACCCGCGCGTGCGGTGCTCCCGGTGGCTCGATCCGGCGCGGCGTACCGCGTCGCCATCCGCACGTTCGTGCCGGATGCCGCCGCGGGCGCGTTGCCTGCGCCGTCAGGCGCACCTCCATCCGGCGGGCCGCCTGCGCCCGTCGCCGAGGCCAAGGGCGCCGCGGGAGGCGCATCTCCCGTTGCTGCCGCTGCTGCGCTGTCCGCGGCCGGGACCTCGGCGCCCCGCGCGGGCGCAGCGGCCGCGCATTCCATTTTCGTCCCGCAAGTCACGGGCCCGAACGATCCCCATGGTGCTTCCCGACCAGTGATCGCCGCGAAACCGCCGCCCGCACCCACGGCCGATCCGGCCGACCTGCGCCACCACGCGAGGGACGAAGCGCGTGTGTTTTGACCCGTCCAACGCTTGCATCGAGAAGCAGTTCGCGTTCCAGCCACCGCGGCGCGTGCCGCCTTGCATCCACAAAGGAGACAAATCGATGAAAACGTCAAAGCCGCTGCGGACCCACGCGGCCGAATCATCCCGTGCGCTGCTCCGCCCAAGCCTCAGGTTCACATTGTTCGCGCTTGCGGCGATGCCATGCATCGCCCTCGCGCAGGACATTGGCGAAGCCGGCAGCCAGATCTGTGGCTTCCTCAGTTCCGTCAACACGCTGCTGAACGTCCTTTCCGTGGTCGTGGTCACGATCGCGAT
>JBOHYX010000152.1:0-6084 GCA_050738115.1 Rhodanobacteraceae bacterium | reverse complement strand
GCCATGTCCCGTATCGGGCCTGGCCAGGTCGCCGTGCATCACGACCACTGCACACCATGCCGGCACCACCACCAGCGCGCCGGCCGCGAGTTTCAGGGCGGTGTGGCCGCGCGTCGCGCCCGCAGCGAAATCGTGCTGGCCAAGCCACGCCAACGCCAGCAGCCACCAGACCACTCCGGCAAGCACCGGCAGCCACCACCACGGCGTCTTGCATACTTTCCACAGCAGTGCGAACACGATCGCGTAGCCGATCAGCGAAGCGGCGCGCAGCAGGCGACCGTGCAATCCGGCCAGGCGGGTCCACTCCCACATGCCGAGCAGGAAGATCAGGCCGAGCAGGGTCGCGAATACGGATGCCTTGGTCAGGAAGATCAGCGCGATCAGCAGCGGCGCGAGGACGACGGCGGTGACGACCCGCTGCTTGAGCATCGCCCTGATAGCCCCCTAGCTTGCGACGGCTGCCGCGATCGGTGTACAGCCGAAGCGCCGGTCGCGGCGTGCGAAGTCGTCAAGCGCGCGATCGAGTTCGGCGTCGTCCATGTCCGGCCACAGGGTATCGGTGAAATACAGCTCGGTGTACGCAAGCTGCCACAGCAGGAAGTTGCTGACGCGGCGTTCGCCGCCGGTGCGGATGAACAGGTCCGGCGCCGGCACGTCGGCGAGGCAGAAATAGGGCGCCAACGTGTGTTCGTCGATCGACGCCGGGTCCAGCTCGCCGCGCGCGACCGCCTCGGCGGCGCGCCGCGCCGCCTGCGCGGCGTCCCAGCGACCGCCGTAGCTGGCGCAGATGTTCAGGGTCAACCGGGTGTTGCCGCCGGTGCGCAGGCTCGCTGCCTGCATGCGCGTTCGCAGCGGTTCGGCGAACGACGACAGCTCGCCGATGAAGCGGACCCGCACCTCGTTCTTGTGCAACTCGTCGATTTCCTTGTCCAGCGCCTTGAGGAACAGGTCCATCAACGCGCCGACCTCGGCATCGGGACGCTTCCAGTTCTCGGAGGAAAAGGCGAACAGCGTCAGCACGTCCACGCCGTTGCGCAGGCAATACGCCACGGCCGCGCGCACCGCCTTCTGGCCGGCGCGGTGGCCGAAGCTGCGCGGCTGCGCCCGGCGGCGGGCCCAGCGCCCGTTCCCGTCCATCACGATCGCAATGTGGCAGGGCACCGCGGCGCGGGGCCGTGGGGTGGCGGCCGGTTTCGCCTTGCCGATCGGCAGCGCGGTCGCCACGATCGTCGCCGGTGCGCCGAGTCTTATGCGCGCGCGTGCCGTGCGCGCGGTCTTCTGGCGAGGCGTTTCCATGGGTGTTGTCCGGTCAGATCGCCAAAAGTTCCTGTTCCTTCGACTGCACCGCGGCGTCGACATCCCTGATGAAACGGTCGGTCAGCTTCTGCATGTCGTCCTGTGCGCGGCGTTCGTCGTCCTCGCTGATCTGCTTGTCCTTCAGGAGGGCCTTCATCTGCTGCAGCGCGTCCCGGCGGATGTTGCGGACAGCGATCTTCGCGTTCTCGCCCGCATGGCCGACGTGCCTGGCGAGCTCCCTGCGGCGTTCCTCGGTGAGCGGCGGCATGTTGAGGCGGATCACGGTGCCCGCCGTGGTCGGCGTGATGCCGAGATCGGAGGCCATGATCGCTTTCTCGACGGCCGCGACCATCGGTTTCTCGTAAGGCGTGATCGTGAGCGCGCGCGCGTCGGAGACCGCCACCGTCGCGATCTGGTTGATCGGCACGTCGGCGCCGTAGTAGTTCACCCGGATGCCTTCCACCAGCGCGGTGCTGGCGCGGCCGGTGCGCAGGTGCGACAGCTCGTGGCGGAGTGCATCGATGCTCTTGGTCATCCGGGTCTGGCTGTCGCGTTTGATGTCGTCGAGCATGGCTATCGCACGTGGCTGGAAAGCCGCAAAGTATAGCGGTCGCGTCGGCCGCATACGCATTCGCGGCGACGTTTCGGGAAGTCGGTATCAGGAAACCTGATCGCAAACCAGCGTCCCAATGGGCTCGCCCATCAGGATCCGCATGAGGTTGCCCGCGCGCGTCATGTCGTATATGCGCAGCGGCAAGCCGTGGTCGCGGCACAGCGCGATGGCCGCGGTGTCCATCACCTGCAGGTTGCGCGCGATCACTTCTTCGTAGCTGACGTGTTCGAAGCGCCGCGCATCCTTGGTCTTTGTGGGATCGGCGCTGTACACGCCGTCCACCTTGGTCGCCTTCAACAGCAGGTCGGCACCGACCTCCACCGCGCGCAGGGCGGCCGCGGAATCAGTGGTGAAAAACGGGTTCCCGGTGCCACCCGCGAACAGGACGATGCGGCCCTTTTCGAGGTGCCGGATCGCGCGGCGGCGGATGAAATCCTCGCACACGTCGTGGATCTGGATGGCGCTCATCACCCGGGCGAAGCCGCCGCGCTTTTCCACGGCATCCTGCATCGCGAGCGCGTTCATCACGGTCGCGAGCATGCCCATGTGATCGCCCGTCACGCGGTCCATGCCGGCGGCTGCCAAGCCAGCGCCGCGGAAGATGTTGCCGCCGCCGATCACCACCCCCACCTCGACGCCGACCTTGCGCGCTTCCAGGATTTCGTCGGCCATGCGACCGATCACTTCCGGGTCGATGCCGTAGTCGGCTGCCCCCATCAGCGCTTCGCCGGAAAGCTTCAACAGGATGCGCCGGTAGTTCGGCGTCGACTTCGGCGTGGCGGCCATGCGGGCTCCGATTGTGGGCAAACCCGTCAATTATAGCGGCGCAGTGCCGCCGGTATCGGGGACGTGACGACACCAAGAGCAACTGATAGGACGGAATCGGCGCAGGCGCTTCCGCCGCGTTCCTCGCACGGTGGCGGTCGAGCGTGCCGGCGGAAACCGCTTCGCGGGTTCCACCCTGCGACTGTGACCGTCCGATTACGAGGAGTTGGAGCGGACGCATCGTCCGCAAAAGACACAAAGGTCGCGAAGGCAAAGCCCTGTTCGTTGTTTGCGTTCTTCGCGTTCTTCGCGGACGAACTGCTCCGGGTCGTTTGCGGCTCGCGGCGCAACAAAAAGCCGCGATTGCTCGCGGCTTTTTTGCACAGCGATTGCGCGCCGACTCAGCCCAGCCCCGCCTGCTTCATCACCTCGGCGTGGAAGTCTTCGTCCTTCTTCTCGATGCCTTCGCCGACCGCGATGCGGTGGAAGGCCAGCACTTTCGCCTTGGCCTTCGCGAGTGCATCGCCGACCGTTTCGTTCGTGTCGAGCACGTACGGCTGCCCGGTCAGCGAGATTTCATTGAGGATCTTCCGGATCCGGCCGCCGATCATCTTGTCCTGGATCCCCGCAGGCTTCTGCTTGTCCTTGTCGCTCATCTGCGCCAGCGCGATTTCCTTTTCCTTGGCGGTGAAATCGGCGGGAACGTTTTCGGGCGTGATGTACTGCGGGTTCATTGCGGCGATGTGCATGGCGATCCCGCGCGCGAGTTCCGCGGCGCCGCCCTCGAGCGATACCAGTACGCCGATGCGCCCGCCGTGCACGTAGGCGCCGAGGTTGGGTGAACCATCGATGCGCACCAGCCGGCGCACCTGCACGTTTTCGCCAAGCTTGGCGACCAGCCATTGGCGGCCTTCCTCGACGGTCGGGCCGTACGAAGTCTTGGCGACCTTCAGCGCCTCGGCGTCCTGCGCGCCACTGTTGAGCGCGGTGTTGGCCGCTTCATCCGCAAACTTCAGGAAGTTCTGGTCCTTGGCAACGAAATCGGTCTCGCAGTTGATTTCGACGAGCACGCCGTTGCCACCCGCACGGGCGAGTGCAATGCGGCCTTCGGCGGCGATGCGGCCAGCCTTCTTGTAGGCCTTGGCCAGACCCTGCTTGCGCAGCCACTCGACGGACGCGTCGACGTCGCCATCGTTCTGGGTGAGCGCCTTCTTGCATTCCATCATGCCGGCGCCGGAGCGATCGCGCAGCTCCTTGACCATCGCGGCGGTGATTTGCATGTCGTACCTCTTGATCTGTGGCGCGCCGGCCTTGGGCCGACGCAAACGGAAACGAAAGCGAAAGCGACTGGAGTCCCGCGGGCGGAGTCGCGGCGCTGCCAGGCGAATGTCGGAAACAGCGGTAGAGGTGGGGCCTGGCCGGCGCAATGCAACGCCGGAGCAGCCCGTTCACTCCGCCGCTTTCTGCTCCGCCGCCTCATTCGCTGCGACCTGCTCCGAGGCGGCTCGCGCTGCGACCTGGTCCGGGGCGGCTGGGTGGCCCGATTTGTCCTCGTCGCCCGGTGACGGCGCCTCGGCGACGTGCGGCGCGCGCGGCGTCGCCTTCTTCGCGACCCGGCGGCCGGACTTGCGCTCATCCCGGTCGCGGCTGGGGGCGACCGGGTTGCCCTCGGCATCGAGCTCGACGAATTCGTTCTCGTCGCCACGTGCCTGGATCGGCGCCGCGGCCTTGCCTTCCAGCACCGCGTCGGCCGCGGCGCGTGCATACAACTGCACCGCGCGGATCGCGTCGTCGTTGCCGGGAATGGCATACTCGACCAGGGACGGATCGTAGTTGGTGTCGACCACCGCGACGACCGGGATGCCGAGCTTGCGGGCTTCCTGCACTGCGATGTTCTCGTGGCCGATGTCGATCACGAACAGCGCATCGGGCAGGTTCTTCATGTCCTTGATGCCGCCCAGCGACCGCTCGAGCTTGTCGCGCTCGCGGCGCAGCGAGAGCACTTCGTGCTTGACGAGCTTGTCGAAGGTGCCGTCGGTCTCGGCGGCTTCGAGTTCCTTCAGCCGCCCGACCGACTGCTTCACGGTGCGGAAATTCGTCAACATGCCGCCCAGCCAGCGGGCATTGACGTAGGGCATGCCGCAACGCTGCGCTTCCTCGCCGATCGCGTCGCGCGCCGAGCGCTTGGTGCCGACGAACAGGATGGTGCGGCGATGCTGCGCCAGCCCCGACAGGTAATTCATCGCGTCGGTGAACTTCGGCAGCGTCGATTCGAGGTTGATGATGTGGATCTTGCCGCGGGCGCCGAAGATGTACGGCGCCATCTTCGGGTTCCAGTAACGGGTCTGGTGACCGAAATGCACGCCGGCTTCCAGCATCTGGCGCATCGTGACTTGGGGCATGGGGTGACTCCGATGGGGGAACCCGCGCCGCTTGCGCGGCACGCGCGACCGTCATGGACGGGGTCGGCGCGACGGATTCCGGGGTTGGGCTTCCGCAGGCCCCTCGGCAACGACCCCTTGCGGGGACCCCGGTGCCGGTGCATCACGATGGATGCAGGCCTGCGTGTGGATTCGCCGGTGGCGCCCGGCGTGGGCGACTCCAAGTTGCAGAGCCGGGCAATTGTACGCAAACCGGAGACCTGACGCAATCTCGCTGACCGAAACCTGCACGAAAGGGGCCAATCATGGATAATGGCGAGCCATGCCTGCCATTCCGAAAACCCCTGAAGAAATCGAGTCGATGCGCGTCGCCGGACGCCTCGCCGCCGAGGTGCTCGCGGTGCTCAAGGACCACGTCAAGCCCGGCACGACTACCGAGGAGCTCGACGAGGTCGCCTACCACCACATCGTCGACGTCCAGCACGCGATCCCGGCCAACGTCGGCTACCACGGGTTCCCCAAGACCCTGTGTACCTCGGTCAACCACGTGATCTGCCACGGCATCCCGAGCACCGGCAAGGTGCTGAAGGACGGCGACATCATCAATTGCGACGTCACCGTGATCAAGGACGGCTGGCACGGCGACACCTCGCGGATGTATTTCGTCGGCGCGCCGTCGGTGCTGGCGAAAAGGCTGGTCGACACCACGTATGAAGCCATGATGCTCGGCATCGGGCAGGTGCGCCCCGGCGCCACGCTGGGCGACATCGGCCATGCGATCCAGCAGCACGCGGAGGCCGCCGGCTATTCGGTCGTGCGCGAGTACTGCGGCCACGGCATCGGCCGCATCTATCACGACGAGCCGCAGGTGCTGCACTACGGGCACCCTGGCGAGGGCATGCGGCTCGAGAAGGGCATGACCTTCACGGTCGAACCGATGATCAACGCCGGCAAGCGGCAGACGCGCGCGATGCCCGACGGCTGGACCGTCGTGACCAAGGACCACTCCCTGTCGGCCCAGTGGGAGCA
>JBOHYX010000151.1:0-6139 GCA_050738115.1 Rhodanobacteraceae bacterium | reverse complement strand
AAGTACATGGCCCTCACCGCACCCGAAATCCAGGCCGCGTTCAAGGAATACGTGCGCCCGGACGGCTTCGTCACGGCCGTGAAGGGGCCCGCGCCGAAGTAGCCAGGCCGTTGCGCTCACGGCGGAAGAGCATTGGACACGGATAAAATCGGATCAAAGCGGATCCAGGCTTTTGATCCGTGGTTATCCGCCCTGATGCGTGTCAGAAATGCTTTCCCCGTATGCCGGCACACGGGCACTGGCCCTGCGCTATGATCCGGCCGCAGGTGCACGCGGGGGTCGCGCATGGTCTGGGGTCTGGCACTGGTTTCGCTGGCGGCGTTCGCGATGGCGTTCGCCAGCCATTCGCCTGGATGGATGGGACTCGGCATTTGCATCGGCTTCGCCGCCGGCATCGCGGCGGCATTGATCTTCATCGATCGCCACGTGCGCGCGAGCGCGCGCCCAGAACACATGACGCCGCGCGAAGTGGAGGCGCTGCGCGACTGCATGCGCAAGCCCGCCGAACCGCGGCGGCTGCCGCCTTCGAAACCGCGTTGATTCCGGCCCGGGGGGCGACTGGTTTTTGCTACGCTGGGTTTCTTGTCAGGCGCAAGGAGTTCCAGCGATGAGCAAGCCGCATCCCGTTCCGCCCGCCTTTGCCGCAGCCGCGCAGATCAAGCCCGACGAGTACGCGCGCCTGTACGCCCAATCGATCAGCGACCCCGAGGCCTACTGGGCCAAGGTCGCCAAACGCCTCGACTGGATCAAGCCGCCCACCCAGATCAAGGATACGTCCTTCGACCCGAACGACCTGCACATCCGCTGGTTTGCCGATGGCGAGCTGAACGCGACCATCAACTGCCTCGACCGCCACCTTGCCACGCGCGGTGACAAGACCGCGATCCTGTTCGAGGGGGACGATCCGGCCGTCTCGCGCAACATCACCTATCGCCAGCTGCACGCGGAAGTGTGCAAGTTCGCCAATGCGCTGAAACACCTGGGGGTTGCGAAGGGCGATCGCATCGCGATCTACATGCCGATGATTCCCGAGGCGTGCGTCGCGATGCTGGCCTGCGCACGCATCGGCGCGATCCACTCGGTGGTGTTCGGCGGATTTTCGCCGGATGCGCTGGCCGGACGCATCGCCGATTCCGCGTGCAAACTCGTGGTCACGGCCGATGAAGGCGTGCGGGCGAACCGGAAGATCCCGCTCAAGGCCAACGTCGACGAGGCGCTGACGCGTCCCGGCACCCACAGCATCGAAACCGTGGTGGTGGTCCGACGCACCGGCGGCTCCGTGAACATGCAGTCGCCGCGCGACCGCTGGTGGCACGCGCTGATGGACGGCCAATCGCCCGACTGTCCCGCCGAGCCGATGAATGCGGAGGACCCGCTGTTCATCCTGTACACGTCCGGGTCCACCGGCAAACCCAAGGGCGTGCTGCACACCACCGCCGGCTACATGGTGTGGGTGTCCTTGAGCCACGCCGTCCACTTCGACCTGCGCGAGGATGACATCTACTGGTGCACCGCCGACGTCGGCTGGGTCACCGGCCACAGTTACATCGTGTACGGGCCGCTCGCGAACGGTGCCACCACGCTGGTGTTCGAAGGCGTGCCGAACTGGCCCGACGCGTCGCGCCTGTGGCAGGTGTGCGACAAGCACAAGGTCACGATCCTGTACACGGCCCCGACCGCGATCCGCGCCCTGATGCGCGAGGGCGACGAGCCGGTCAAGAAGACGTCGCGCAAGTCGCTGCGGCTGCTGGGCTCGGTCGGCGAACCGATCAACCCGGAAGCCTGGGAGTGGTACTTCCACGTGGTCGGCGAAGGCCGTTGCCCGATCGTCGACACCTGGTGGCAGACCGAAAATGGCGGCACGCTGATCTGCCCGCTGCCGGGCTCGACCGTCCTGAAGCCCGGCTACGCGATGAAGCCGTTCTTCGGCGTCAAGCCCGCGATCATGGACACCACAGGCAAACCGATCGAGGGCGTGGGTTCCGGCGCGCTCGTGATCACCGACGCCTGGCCCGGAATGATGCGCACCGTGTATGGCGACCACCAGCGCTTCGTCGACACCTACTTCAGCCAGTATCCGGGCAACTACTGTTCGGGCGACGGTGCCGAGCGCGATGCCGACGGCGACTGGAAGATCACCGGCCGCATCGACGACGTGATCAACGTGTCCGGCCACCGCATCGGCACCCCCGAAGTCGAGAGCGCGTTCATGGCGGACGCGCGCGTGCACCACTGACCGCGCGGCCGCCGCAGCGGATGGGCGAGGCCCTGTCATTCGTCGACGCGGTGCCGCGCGATGCCGCCGCAGGACTGGATGCCGACACCATCCACCTGTGGCGGATGGCCTACGATCCGTCGCGGCGGCGCGCACCACTCATCGCGCTGCTGGCGGCGTATCTCGGCGTTCCGGCGTCAACCGTCACGCTGGGCCAAGGCGCAAAGGGCAAGCCGCGGTTGCAGGCGGCCGCCGTCGGTTCGAGCCAGACGCGGGCGCATCGCGCCGACGCAATGCTCTCGTCCCCCCCTTCAGGCCAGACGTACCCGCCCGGGGCTGACGCTGCACTCTCGTTCAATTGGTCGCACAGTGGCGAATACGCGCTCGTCGCGCTCGCGCGGCGCGACGCGCTGGGCGTCGACATCGAACGGCTCGGCAAGCAGGCGCGCGTGCTCGGGATCGCGCAGCGCTTTTTCGATCCCGCCGAAGCGGCGTTGCTGGCATCCCTCGATCCCGTTTCCCGCCAACGCGCGTTCATCGGCCTGTGGTGCGCCAAGGAAGCCGTGCTGAAGGCGGCGGGCGAGGGGCTTTCATTCGGCCTTGCCCGGCTGGCGTTCACGTCGCGGAGCGGACGCGACTGGGCGCTCGCGCGCGTGGACCCGGCGCTCGGCGACGTGTCCGCGTGGCAGCTTTCAGGGTTCAGCGCCGCACCCGGCTATCGCGGCGCGCTCGCATGGCGCGGTGCGCCCAAGCGAATCGTCGCGTTCGACCTCGACCGCGCCGCTCGATCGGGCTGAGCCCTGCGACGGACGGAACTCCCGGATACGCTTGCGGTCATAGATGGTGCGGGCAGTCTCCCCGCTTCCGCCGACCAGCAGTCGGGCGGCGTTGCACTCTCCGGCGCGGAATCCCTTCCGCGCCTTTTTTGTGCGATGGACCAACCTGCGGACGTTCCGCGCTGCGGCGATCAGGGACAATCGCACTAACATGGCCGCGATGACGGTGCTCAGCGTCAACCTCAACAAGATCGCGGTGCTGCGCAACGCGCGCGGCGGCAGCGAACCGGGCCTCGCACGCGCAGCCGAAACCTGCATCGCGGCGGGCTGCGGCGGCATCACGGTGCATCCGCGGCCGGATCGCCGCCACGCCACCGCCGAAGACGTGGCGATGCTGGCCGAGCTCACGCATGGCCGGGTCGAGTTCAACCTCGAAGGCAATCCGTTTGCACCCGTGCGACCGGGATACCCGGGATTCGTCGAACTGGTGCGGATGGCGCGCCCCGATCAGGCCACGCTGGTTCCCGACGCGGAAGGCCAGATCACTTCCGACCACGGCTTTGATCTCACCCGCGACCTGGGCCGGCTCGCATCGCTCGTCGCCGAACTGACCGCCACCGGCTGCCGGGTTTCGCTGTTCGTCGATGCCGGTACGCTCGAGGGTTTCGATGAAGCGCGCGCGCTCAGCGTGGCGCGCGTCGAGCTTTACACGGGTCCCTACGCCCACGCGTTCGCGCGCGGCAATGCGAATGCGGAACTCGCGCGTTGCGCGGCGAGCGCGCGGCGCGCCCATGCCGCCGGGCTCGCGGTGAACGCGGGCCACGATCTCAGCCAGCTCAACCTCGGCGCGTTCAAACGCGCGATCCCGGAACTTGCCGAAGTATCGATCGGACACGCGCTCATCTCGGAAGCCCTGTACGACGGGCTCGACCACACGGTCCGCAGCTACCTCGCGATCCTTGCCTGACGAAAATGCCGCGCAAGGCGCGGCATTTCGAAACCCCCTGTGCGAGCGCCGCAGGATCACGGCGTACCACCACCCTTGCCACTGCCGGTGGTGATGAACCCGACGTGCACCATGCCCGCGGATTTCGCGTCCTGCATCACCTTCCAGATGATGCGGTAGGGCGTGGTCTTGTTGGCGCGGATCTGCAGTTCAGGCTGCGGATTGTTGCTGGCCGCCGTCCGCAGCTTCGCGCTCAACAACGCGTCCGAGACCTGGAGATCGTTCCAGTACATGGTGCCATCGGCCTCGACGGCAAGGTCGATCGGCGGGACGTTGGCCGGTGTTGGCTTGGTGTCTGGATTGGCTGTCGGGAGCTCGATCTTGATCTTGTGCGAACTCAACGGCGCCGTGATCATGAAGATGATCAGCAACACCAGCATCACGTCCGCGAGCGGGGTAATGTTGATTTCGGCCTTCGGGACCTCGCTGCCGGGATCGCCGCCGATGCTCATTGCCATGGTTCAGGCCCTCACTTCTCGAAGCCGATCTTCTGCACGTTGTAGCGGCGGGCTTCGGCCATCACCTTCGCCAGATAGTTGTACTCGGTGCTGTCGGTCGCCTTGATCTGTACTTCCGATTGCTGGTCGAGCGGCTTGGTACCGATGGTGGCCAACTGCGCCTGCAGGTCGATGTTGCTGATCGGAACGTTGTCCCACGTCATCGTGCCGTCCGCCTGGATGAACAGGGTGTGCGGGCTCGGCGGATTTTCCGGCGGCTTGACGTTCGGGTTCGGCTGCGGCAGGTCGATCTTGATGTTGTGATGGACCAGCGGTGCGGTGATCATGAAGATGACCACCAACACCAGCATGATGTCGATCAGCGGCGTGACATTGATGTCGACAACCGGCCCGCCGCTGGTGTTGGTACTCATGGCCATGCTGCGGCCCTCTTACTTCTTGGCTGCCGGAGGCGGCGCAGCCGCGGCAGCGGGACGGGCGACCGCGGTCGCCGGCGTGACGCTCTCGATGCGCGAACCGGTGGCGAAGAAATCGTGCAGGTCGTGCGCGAATTCATCGAAGTGCGCGATGGTCACGCGGTTCGCGCGCGCGTAGCCGTTGTAGGCAATCACCGCCGGGATGGCGGCGAACAGGCCGAAGGCGGTCATGTACAAGGCTTCACCGACCGGACCCGCCACCGCCTGGATCGACGACTCGCCCGACGCACCGAGGCCCACCAGGGCATTGATGATGCCGAACACGGTCCCGAGCAGGCCGACGAACACTCCCGCGGATCCGACCGTCGCAAGCACGGTCAAGCCGCTCTCGAGGTTGCGGCTTTCCCGATCGACCGACTGGCGCAGGGCCCGATCGACGAACTCCGAGCGGTTGAGCGCCTCGACCATCCGGCTGCCTTCGTGACGCTGGTGGTGCGCAGCCGCCGAGGCCGCCTCGAGGGCGATCTTCGAAAACGGCTCCGACCGCGGCTGCTTCTCCATCACCCGCACCGCATCCTGGGCCGATGGCGTATCCCAGAACTTCTGGATCACCTTGTCCATCCGCGAACGGAGCAGACCGTTGCGGATCGCGATCGCGATGATCATGTACCACGACCACACGGACATGATGACCAGCACGATGAACACGGCCAGGTCCACCGGATGATCCGACGGATGGGCAAACAACATCCGGAAAAAGTGCGCGCCACCGAGATGGGTCAGGGCTTCGGCATTGGTAGTGCCGGCTGGCGCGGCGGCGGTGGTGGCTGCTTGTAGGAACATGGTGGCTGACCTTCCTCAGGTTGTAGCAAGTGGAACGCTGGTTGACGAAATGTACCGCAGGCCAACGGGCGAAACGTGAAATCTACATGGCGCCCTGCAGATTGAAGTTCACCGGAATCCTCACGACGCCTCCGGACGGTTTCCCGTTCTGGATGCCCGGGTTGAACCGCCATTTCCTGGCGGCTGCGACGGCAGCCTGATCGAGCACGCGGTAGCCGCTCGACTTCTCGACCTTGACATCGATGACTTCACCCTGGGCGTTGATCGTGACGTCGAGGATCACCGTGCCCTGCTGGCCCTGACGAATTGCCTGGATCGGATACTGCGGCGGATTGCGATTCTTGTAGCTGATGTCGACCGACGGGGCAACATCGGCCGGCGGCGGCGGCGGCGCCGGCGGACGCGGCGGCGCTGCAGGCGTCGAC
>JBOHYX010000150.1:0-6169 GCA_050738115.1 Rhodanobacteraceae bacterium | reverse complement strand
GCGTCTGCAAACGCTGCGCGGCGGCGTGAGGTCCGGGCGGACGCTTTTCCCGTGGTGTGGAACGCGCGGCCGTGCGTCGCACGTTTGTGTATTGATCGTGAATGTTATAATATAACCTAACAGTTCCGACGCGGACCACTCGCCACCCCATGCACCGCAAATCACTCGCCACGGCCCTTTCGGCCGCATGTGGCTGCCTGATCCACACGCTTGCACTTGCGGGTACATCGCCCGACGTGACGAGGCACAAATCGCCGGCTGGGGCGGATTCGGCCGGCGTCCCCACCGCCACCACGACCGATTCGCCGCTGACGCTCGACGCCGTCAGCGTCACGGCCGCGCTGAACCGCGCGCGCAACGGGCTTTCCGCTGACACCGGCAGCAGCGAGTACGTGATCGACCAGCGCGCGGTCGCGCAGATGCCGCTTGGCGCCTCCACGCCCTTGAACCAGGTCATCCTGCAGGCGCCGGGCGTGGTCCAGGACTCGTTCGGCCAACTCCACGTGCGCGGCGACCACGCCAACCTGCAATACCGCATCGATGGCGTCCTGTTGCCCGAGTCCATTTCAGGTTTCGGGCAGACGCTGGATACGCGGATGATCCAAAGCGTCAAGCTGCTCGACGGCGCGCTGCCGTCTCAATATGGCGAGCGCACCGCCGCGGTGGTCAACATCACCACACAAGGCGGCGCGGAACTCGGCAACGGTGGGGACGTTGGCATCACCGGCGGTTCGTTCGGCACGCTGAACCCGTTCGCGTCGATCTGGGGTTCGAGCGGGCGCTGGAGCTGGTTCCTGACCGCGAATTATCTTCAGAATGACGTCGGTATCGAAAACCCGACGCCGAGTCGCAAGCCGATTCACGACCACACCAACCAGGTCAAGGGTTTCGGCGACATTTCGTATCTGGTCAACGAGGACACGCGGCTGAGTTTCATGTTCGGCGTGGCCAACAATCGCTTCCAGCTTCCCAACAACCCGGACCAGCAACCCGAGTTCGGCTATCTCGACCAGACGGATTTCAACTCGGCCGGCCTCAACGAGCGCCAGATCGAAATCACGCGATTCGGCATCGTGTCCCTGCAGGGCAAGGCCGGCCAAACCGATTACCAGATCTCGCTGGGCCAGCGCTACAGCGGAGTCCATTTCCTGCCCGACGCGATCGGCGACCTGATGTTCAACGGTGTCGCCTCGACCATCAATCAGGGCGACCGCACCTCCACGCTGCAGGCGGACTTCGCCACACCGTTCGGCAAGCGCAACACATTGCGCTACGGCATCTATGGCGTGTACGACAAGGCCGGTACGGCCAGCAGTTCACTGGTTTTCCCGGCCGATGACGACGGCAAGCGGACCAGCACGACGCCATTCGGCGTGTTCGAGAACAGCCGCATTGTCGCCACGACCTGGGCTGCGTACGTGCAGGACCAGTGGAACATCAACGAGGACTGGACCATCAACGTCGGCGTGCGCGGCAACCGATACAAGGCCTTCGGCAGGACGCAGCGCCAGTTGAGCCCGCGTCTGGGCGTGGTCTGGCAGGCGAGTGACACGACCACGGTACACGCCGGTTACGCGCGCTACTTCACGCCGCCCGCGACCGAATTGATATCCGGTGAGGACATCAACCGGTTCGACGGCACCACCCATGCCGTGAAGAACTACGGCGACAACACGCCGCTGGCGGAGCGCTCGCACTATCTGGACGTCGGTATTTCCCGGGAAGTAGGTGCGCACCTGACCCTCGAGCTTGACGCCTATTACCGCAAGGTCTCGGATTTGCAGGATGAAGGCCAGTTCGGCGCCGCGTTGATCTATTCGACGTTCAACTACCAATGCGGCCGCGTGCGGGGCGCCGAGTTCTCGCTCAACTACAACAACGGTCCGCTCTCGGGCTATTTGAACTTTGCGTACAACTCGGCGATGGGCAAGCGGGTGGTGGCCAGCCAGTACAATTTCAGCCCCGAGGATCTTGCCTATATTTACGACAACTGGATTTATCTCGATCACAACCAGAAGCTGACTTCCTCTGGCGGGATCAGCTATGCGTTCGGCGACGGCACGAGGATCGGCGCCAATTACCTGTTCGGCACCGGCATGCGCGAAGACGGCCTCACGCCCAACGGCTTGTCGTTGCCGGATTACTTCCAGTTGAACCTGAGCGCATCGCGCGACTTCGACGCCGGCGGACTCGGCAAGGTCCGTACGCAGTTGGGAATCATCAACGTGCTGGATCGCGTGTACGCATTGCGCAGCGGCACGGGCATCGGCGTTGGTGCGCCGCAGTACGGGTCGCGGCGCGGGTTGTACCTGACGCTGAGCAAGGCTTTCTGAGCCACGGTGCCGATGCGGAATGAAAGCCCTGCCACGGTTCTGGAAACGTTATAATGTTGCAGCATCATCCCTCGGCGGGTGAGGGGCCGGGTGCCCGGCGCAGGGTGGTGCCCAACGATTGCGAGGCTTCCATGTACACGGAACTGTGTTCCGCCCAATCCGTTCCCGCGCTGCCCGCGCTGACCGCGCCGCAGCTTGAGCCCGCACCACGCCGCCGTTTTGCGACGCTGGTGGATCGGGTCGGCGCGACCGCCTCGTTCGCATGCGCGGTGCACTGCGTGGCGCTGCCGTTCGTGCTGGCGCTGCTGCCGCTGGTCGGCCTCGGCTTCCTGGCGGGGCACACCTTCGAGCGGGTTTTCGTGGCGTGCGCCGCGCTGCTGGCGAGCGCGAGCATCCTAACCGGGTACCGTCGACACCGTCGCCCGCACGCGCTGTTCCTGATGGTGCCCGGCATCGTCCTGCTGGTGTCCGGCGTCGCGATCGATATCGATGTCCACGTCGCGCTGCACACGGCAAGCGTGGTGACCGGTGGCGTGTTGGTCGCCAGCGCGCACGTCACCAACCTCGTGCGTTCGCATCGCCATCACTGCGACGACTGCGCCCGTCAGCCGGTGTAGGCCTGCTTCGCAGGGGGCCTGGCCTCTGTCCGTCATGCGGGTTTGGCCGCCGCTCCATCGCGGCCGAATCCGGAACTGGTTTTGTCCGGGCGGCAAGAGCTGGATTGACTCGCGCCGTCCGTGGCGCTCGCCCTACGGGCCGCCTTCGGCGTTCGCGTTGGCAATCCTGCCAACGCAGTCGGGTTCGGCCTGCAAAAAGCCGCAGGCCGCCCCGGAATGACGAGTGGAAGAGGTCGCTGCAGCCGGCCGTTCTGATGTCCAGGGACGGGAGTGTCCGCGAGTTTCGCTCACGTCCGCCACCCCGACACCTGGGGTAACTATTGCACAGCTTCGCTGAAAGTCAGGCCATGGATGGCCGTTCTGATGTCGATGCGCCAGGACCGGTCCACGCAGCGAACGATTCGGACGAAGCAGCGATCAGGGACGATCGCACAAGTAACGGTAATTGTGTAACGCCAGCCGCTGTGCCTAGCCTTGCACATGGCATGCGACCACGCTTATCCGCACCCGCACGGGCGTGCCGGCAGCAGCCACGCCGCGCTGCGGCTGGCGCTGGCGTTGACGTGCGCGATGCTCGTGGTCGAGGCCGTCGGCGGGTGGTGGTCCGGCTCGCTGGCGTTGCTTGCCGATGCCGCGCACATGCTGGTCGATGCCGGCGCATTGGGGTTCGCGTGGGGCGCGGCGATGCTCGCGCTGAAGCCGGCGGACGCTCGCCGCAGCTACGGCTATGCACGCATGGAAGTGCTGGCGGGCTTCGTCAACGCGCTGGTGCAGGTGCTGCTCGTCGTCGGGATCGTGTACGAGGCGATCACGCGGCTTGTCGCCATCGAGTCCATCCACATCCAATCCGGGACGATGCTCATCGTCGCGGTCGTCGGGCTGGCGGTGAACGCAGTGGTGCTGCGCAGCCTGCACGACCACGGCCACGACAACCTCAATGCCGCAGGCGCGCGCCTGCACGTGTTCGGCGACCTGCTGGGCTCGATCGCAACCGTGGCGGCCGCGCTGCTGGTGCGTTATCTCGGCTGGATGTGGGCCGATCCGGGGTTGTCCCTGCTGGTCTCGGTGCTGATCCTGCGCGGCGCGTTCGTGCTGCTCAGGCGTTCATCGCACATCCTGCTGGAGGGCGTGCCGGAAGGTCTGGCACCGGACGAGATTCGCGTCGCACTGTCCGCGGCCGATCCGTCGATCGCCGGGGTGCACCACCTGCACGTCTGGCAGATTGCCTCAGGCTCCCGGATGGCGACGTTGCACGCGCGCCTGCGCGAGGGGGGCGACGCCGGGCGGGCACTGCGCGCGATCCAGCGCATCTCGCGCGAGCGCTTCGACATCAGCCACGTCACCGTGCAGATCGAATCCAGCGAGTGTCTCGACCCGGAACCGGAATGCGTGGATCCCGAGCACCGCCAGCGTCACGCGTGACGAGCCGGAACGGCTCGTCGCGGCGTTGCGCGGTTCCGGCCCGCTGTTACCATGCCCGCAGCCGCGCGTGCCGCGCGGGTCCCACGAAAAAGGAGTCGACATGGGCAAGGGCGACAAGAAGACACGCAAAGGCAAGATCTACTCGGGCAGCCACGGCAACGTCCGCCCGCATTCGGCAAGATCGAGTGCAGCGGTGAAGTCGACTGCCGTGCAGCAGGCCGTACGTGCGCCGGCAAAAGCCCCGGCGCGTCCCGCGGCCAAGAAGGCAGCACCCCGGAAGGTGGCGCCGAAAAAATCGGCTTGATGCCTGGCCACGAAGCGTTGCCGGAAAGGTCTCGCTTGCGGGACCTTTTTACGTGCTGGCCTGTACGCCGCCCGCGAACACGCGCGCGGCCAGTCCACCGCCGATCCAGTAGGCGAGCTCGGCGGGATGACGTGCGTTCCATACGACCACGTCGGCGCGCAGCCCCGGGGTGAGGACGCCGCGGTCCGCCAGCCCGAGCGCGCGCACTGCGTTTGTGGTTGTGCCGCGCAGGGCTTCCTCGGGGGTGAGGCGAAACAACGTGCACGCCATGCTCATGGCCAGGCGGAGTGAGCGCAACGGCGACGTGCCGGGGTTGAGGTCGGTTGCGATCGCCATCGGCACGCCGCGTCCGCGCAGCGCAGCGACGGGCGGCCGCCGCGTCTCGCGCAGCGCATAGAAACTTCCCGGCAGCAGTACCGCCACGGTTCCGGCGCGGGCCATCGCGGTCACGCCGGCCTCGTCCGCGCACTCCAGATGATCCGCGGACAGGCCGTCGAACGAAGCGGCGAGCGCCGCGCCGCCCAGGTCCGACAACTGGTCCGCGTGCAGCTTCACCGGCAGATCGAGGTTGCGGGCAGCCTCGAAGTAGCGTCGCACTTCGTCGGGCGTGAACGCGATGCCTTCGCAGAACGCGTCCACCGCGTCGGCGAGTCCGGCTTGCCGGATCGCGGGCAGCCACTCGTCGCAGACGCTGGCGACGTACGCGTCGCGTCGATCCGCGTACTCGGGTGGCAGCGCGTGCAGACCAAGGAAGGTCGTGCGCACCGTGACGGCAAGCTCCGTTGCGATCCGGCGGGCGACGCGAAGCATTTTCGATTCGGTGTCGAGATCCAGTCCGTAACCCGACTTGATTTCGATCGTGGTCACACCGTCCTTCAGCAGCGCACCTGCGCGCGATACGGACGCGTCGAAAAGCGCATTTTCGGACGCCTCGCGCGTCGCGCACACCGTCGACAGGATGCCGCCGCCCGCGCGCGCGATCGCTTCGTACGCTTGCCCGTGCAGGCGCATTTCGAATTCGTTGGCGCGTTCGCCGCCGAACACCAGGTGCGTGTGGCAATCGACCAGTCCGGGCGTGACCAATGCTCCGTTCGCCGATTCGACCTTCGCGGCCAGGATGTCTGCCGCGCCCGGCAGGTCAGCCTGCGCGCCGGCGTAGGTGATCGCGCCCTCGCGCCAGCCGATCGCGCCGTTCGCGATGAGCCCGTAACCGGAATCGCCGGCAAGCGTCGCGAGCGTGCAGTCGAGCAGCAGGTGGTCCCAGCGCATGCCGTGTGGATCCTGATCGCTCGTCATGTGCGCGATGGCCACTGCAGTTGGTAAAGGTCGTGGCGGCGATCCTTGAGGTTCTGTACGGTGCCGTTGTTGCGCGCGCGTGCCAGATCCTCGAGTCGCAGATCCGCGAACAGCACCATCTCGCTGTTGGGCGTGGAATCGGCCGCGATGCCGTCGCGTGCGAACGGGAAATCGCACGGCGTCAGGATGCAGCTTTG
>JBOHYX010000149.1:0-6248 GCA_050738115.1 Rhodanobacteraceae bacterium | reverse complement strand
CGCCGCCGAGCCGGACGGCAGCGTGCACGTGCTGCGCGGCGAGCGGCTGCTGTCGGCGCTGTACGTCAACGAGCTGCTGGTGCGCCTGACCGCGCGCGATGATCCGTATCCACGCTTGTTCGACCGGTACGCGGCGCTGCTGGACGAACTGGCCACGACGGATTCGCTCGCGTGGAGCCTGCGCCGCTTCGAACGTGACGCGCTGGCGGCGGTCGGGTATGCGCTGCAGCTCGAGGCGGTGGCGGATACGGGCGAGGCCATCGACCCGGCGCGCGAGTACGACTACGTGCCCGAGCAGGGTCCGCTCGCGGCGCGTGATCCCGGATTCGGAACACGCATCCGCGGCAGCGCGCTGCTCGCGCTTGCGGCCGACGGGCCGCCGCCGGCCGACGCGGACCTGGCCGGGCTGCGGCGGCTGATGCGCACGTTGATCGCGGCTCACGTGGGCGACCGCGGCCTCGCGTCGTGGCGGGTGCTCGCGGGCGCCCCGCACGCGCGTTCGTAGCGCGCGTCCGCGATCGCGGAGCTGGCTGGGCGCCGTTCCGGGTTCCGCGAAGCGTCACACCTCGCTGCTGCGCTCGGGCGCGGCGACTTCCGCACGCGTGTCGCCGCCGTGGACGAACGGTGGCTTGGCCAGCCACAGGATGGGAATCAGCGCGAACAGGATCCATCCCAGCGTGCGCGTGACGTTGTCGAACGACACCTGGAAGCTCTGCTGCGTGATGAGGTTGTTGATCATCGCCAGCCCTTTTTGCGCGTGACCGTGGCCCATCAGGTCGATGGCGTGCCGCGCGATGGGGTTGTACGGATTGATGTGCGTGTGGAGGTGCGCGTGCTCGCTTGCGGCACCCCGGTCCCACGTGAACGTGACGATCGAGGCCGCGAAGCTGCCACCGAGCTGGCGCAGGAAGGTGGACGTCCCCGAGCCCGCGGCGATCTCGAATCCTTCCAGATCCGACAGCAGGATCGTGAGCACGGGCATGAAGAACAACGCCACGCCCAGCCCCTGCAGCAGCCGGACGTCAAACAGCGAGCCGAAGTTGACCTCGGTGTTGAACCCCGCATTCAGCATGCAGGTGACGCCGAACACGACGAACGCCAGCGCGGCCAGGATGCGAAGATCGATCCGCGGCCCGTACTTGCCCACGAAATACGTCAGCACCACCGGGAAAAACCCGATCGGCGCCAGGGCCAGTCCGGACCACAGCGCGGTGTAGTTGAGCGTGCGCTGCATCCACAGCGGCAGCAGCAGCCCCAGGCCGAAAAACGTGGAGTACGAGAGCACCAGCACCAGCGTGCCGGCCGCGAAATTGCGGTGCCGGAACAGGCGCAGGTCCACGATCGGCTCGTCGTCGGTCAGTTCCCACACGAGGAACACCACCAGCGCGATCACCGACACGATGCCCAGCACGACGATGAAGGTCGAATGGAACCAGTTGTCGTCCTAGCCCTTGTTCAGCAGTATCTGCAGTGCGCCCACGCCGATGATCAGCGAAAACAGGCCGACGTAATCCATGCGCGGCCGTTCGGTCGCCTGCTTCATGCCGGCGAGCTGCGCACCGGCCACGACGCTGGCGAAGATGCCGATCGGCACGTTGATGAAAAAGATCCAGTGCCACGAATAACTGTCGGTGATCCAGCCGCCCAGCACCGGCCCCACGATGGGCGCGACGATGGTGATCATCCCGATCAGCGCCAGCGCCATGGGACGCTTGGCCCTCGGATAGGTCTCGACCATCAGGCTTTGGGTCACCGGGTACAGGGGCCCCGAGACCGCCCCCTGGATGCAGCGGAAAAACAGCAGCATGTCCATCGAGTCGGACAGCCCGCACATCAGCGAGGCCAGCGAGAACAACACCGTGCACCAGACGAACAGCCTCACCTCACCGAAGCGCCGCGACAGGTAGCCCGTCAGCGGCAGGGTGATCGCCATGCACACCATGAACGAGGTGATGACCCAGGTGGCTTCGTCGTAGCTCTTGCCGAGTTCGCCGCCGATGGTCGGCAGCGACACGTTCGCGATCGTGGTGTCGAGCACCCGCATGAAAGTCGCGAGCGACAGACCGATGGTCGTCAGCGCCAGGTTGGGGGGGTCGAAGGTGGCGTCGCTCAATGGATCGGTCGGCAATCCAGGATCAGGCGTCCATGGTGGGCGCCGGGGCGAGACGACGACGTCAAGGAATTGCCGCCGATTCCAGCAATTCCAATTATGGAGTCAGCAACCGCTGTGGGAGCGGCGGTTCGCCGCGACGAATGTGACAGACCGCGACAGGGACAGCTTGCGGCGAGACCCGTCGCGGGCACCGCCCGCTCCCACAAAAGGCATGGGCATTTCGCAACGGCTGTGCAACCGCGACGGCCCCAGAATGACGGGCAAAATCAGGGCTTGCCTAAAGCAGCCGCACCCTGCCGGTGGCGAGTTCATATTCGCCGCCCACCACTTTCACGCGGCCGTCCTTCACCGCTTCGGCGATGATCGGTTGCGCCGCCGCGATGCGGGCGACGTTGTACTCGACGTTCGCATCGATCGCGCGTTCGAGCAGGTTGCTGCCTCCTGCCTTCACGACACTGCGGATCCCGGGTTGCACGGCGTCGGTGATGTCCCAGATGTGTCCGGGCAGCGGCTTGGGCGACTGGATCTCCTGGATCGCTGCCTTGATCGCCCCGCACTGACTGTGGCCCAGCACCATGACCAGCGGCGTACCCAACACGGCGACGCCGTACTCGAGGCTGGAAAGCGTATCCGCGTTGAGATAATTGCCGGCCACCCGCAGGACGAACAGGTCGCCTGGCATCTGGTCGAAAATCAGCTCCGGCGCGACCCGCGAATCCGCGCAGCTCAGGATCGATGCGATCGGATGTTGCGCCGTCGCGCGCGCGGCGCGACCGGCTTCGAAGTCCTTCACGTCGATCTTGTTGGCCGCGTAGCGCGCGTTGCCGGCCATCAGCCGGTCCAGCGCCGCCTGCGGTGTGATCGCGTTCTGCGGCGGTGGCTCGGCAAGCGCGCGACGCAGCGGGGCACCGGCGGACAATGCAAGCAGGCCGAACGCCACGTGCTGCATGAAACGACGGCGTGACGACCGATCGACTTGATGCATGGTGCACCTCCTCACGTTCGAACGATGGAACAACGATTCCAGGCTTGTTGCCGCCGGGTTGTGCGACGCCGCGGTCGCGCCGATCAAGTCATTGGCCCGGATCGGCGCGCGTACTCTCCGTGGGGCCACGATCAGTGCGGCGCGTCAGTGTACGCTCCCGGGCGCGCCGTGGGTGATGCGCACCGGTCCGGGCTCCGGCGTACGGGCGGGCTTGGCGCGGGCCACGTAGGTATAGATCACCGGGACGACGTAGAGCGAAATCAGCGCGCCGATGGTGAGCCCCGTCGCGATCACGAGGCCCATGTCGAAGCGGCTCACCGCACCGGGACCGCTCGCGACCAGCAGTGGCACCACGCCGAACACCATCGCGCAGGTGGTCATGAGGATTGGCCGCAGGCGGATGCTGGAGGCCTTCTCCGCGGCGGCGCGGCGGTCGAGGCCTTCGTCCTGCTGGATCACGTTGGCGAACTGCACGATCAGGATGCTCTGCTTGGTGATGAGGCCGATCAGTGTGATCAGGCCGACCTCGGTGTAGATGTTCAGCGTGGCGGCGCCGAGGAACAGGAACACCAGCGCGCCAAACACCGACATCGGCACCGCGACGAGCACGATCAGCGGATCGCGAAAGCTCTCGAATTGCGCGGCGAGCAGCAGGTAGACGAGCAGGATCGACAGCGCGAAGGTGAGGATGACGGTGTGGCCCTGCTGGATGAACTGGCGCGACTGACTCGCGTAGTCGATGCCGTAACCCGGCGGCAGCGTGCGCTGGGCGAGACCCTTCAGGTACCCGAGCGCCTGGCCCATGGTGACGCCAGGCGCCATCACGCCCTGCAGCGTCACTGAATTGAGCTGCTGGAACTGCGGGAGGTATTCCGGCTCGACGCTGCGCTTGACGCTCACCACCGTCGTCAGCGGCACCAACGCGCCGCTCGCGGTCCGGATGTAGTAGCTGCCGAGCGCGTTGACGTTGGCGCGCGCGGAGTCCGGCACCTGCGGAATCACTTCGTAGCTGTGCCCGCTCATGTCGAAGCGACCCACGAAGTTCTCGGACAGCAGCGCCGAGAGGTCCTGGCCGATATCGCTCATGTTCAGGCCAAGGTTCGCGGCCACGTTGCGGTTGACGTCCAGCGAGATGTTCGGCGCGTCGTAGCGCAGGTCCTTGGTGAGGAAGGCGAACATCCCGCTCTTCATCGCGGCCCCGATCATACCGTTGGCCACTTCGTCCATCTGCCGGTAACCCTGCGTCGAGGTCAGCACGAACTGGATCGGCAGGCCGCCTGCCGAGCCCGGCAACGTGGGCAATCCGAACGCGACCGCCTGCAGGCCGGTCACCGCGTTCAGCTTCTGCTGGATCAACGGCACGAGCTGCATCTGGGTGCGCGAGCGCTGGCTCCAGTCCTTGAGGTTGCCGCCGCCGAACACCGCGTTGGTGCCGGCGCCGCCGGCGGGCGGCAGGCCGCCGATCTGCCAGACCAGCGCGGTTTCCGGGAAGCTGTCGAGGATTTTCCGGATTTGGTCGTCGTATTTGTCGAGATACGCAAGCGTCGCCGTCGCGGGGCCCGTGCCCGACACCAGCACTACGCCCTGGTCCTCGGTCGGCGCAAGTTCGCTCTTGGCGCTGAGGAACAGCAGCGGAATGCTGACGAGCACGCAGGCCGCGACCAGCAGGACCGCAGGCCGGAAGTTCATCACGGCGTGCAGCGAGTGGTCGTAGGCACCGCGCAGGCGCGTGAAGCCGCGGTCCAGCACGTGGGTCAGGCCCTTGTCGGGCGTGCGGCGCAGCACCTTGGAGGAGAGCATCGGCGTCAACGTCAGCGCGATGATCATCGAGATGATCACCGTCGCAACCAGCGTGAACGCGAACTCGGTGAACAGGCTTCCGGTCAGGCCGCCGGTGAAACCGATCGGGATGAACACCGCGACAAGGGTGGTCGACATCACCAGGATCGGGCTCGCGAGTTCGCGCGCGCCCGTGATCGCCGCGTCGAACGGCCGCATGCCTTCGTCGATCAGGCGCTGGATGTTCTCGAGCACGATGATCGCATCGTCGACCACGAGGCCGATCGCGAGCACGACCGCGAGCAACGTCAAAAGATTGATGGTGAATCCAAGCGCCAGCATGATGATTCCGGCGCCGATCACCGACAGCGGGATCGCGACCGCCGGCAGCAGCAGCGAACGCAGCGAGCCAAGAAACAGGAAGATCACGACCACGACCACCGCGAGCGTGATCGCAATCGTCGTGAACACCTCGTGGATCGACGCGGTGATGAAGGTGCTCTGGTCCAGTGCGATGTCCGCGTGCATGCCCGGTGGCAGTGAGGTTTTCAGCTCCGCGAGGGCCTTGTGCACGCCATCGGCGACGTCCAGCGCGTTCGCATCGGGCGTCGGCTGCACCCCGATGAACACGGCCGGGGCGCCGTTGTAGAACACCGCCTGGTTGTAGTTTTCGGCGCCCAGCGTCACCTCGGCGACGTCCTTCAGCCGGATCACGGTGTTGCCGACGTTCTTGACGATCAGATCCTTGAACTGCCGCAGGTCGTTGAGCGACGTGGTCGCCGTGATCGTCACCTGCCGCTGCGGGTTGCGGGTGCTGCCCACCGCCGAAATGAAGTTGTTGGCCTCGAGCGCGTTCGCGACGTCGGCCGGCGTGATCCCGCGCGCCGCCATGCGGGTCGGATCCAGCCACGCGCGCAGCGCGAACGCGTTGCCGCTGGGGTCGGTGCCGGCCGGCACGATCTGCGCCTGGCCCACGCCCGGCACGCCCTGCACCTTCGGCTGGGCCACGCGCAGCACGTAGTCATTGATCTGCTGCTGGGTCATGCCCTTGTCGCTGAAGGACAGGTACATCAGCGCGGTCGAGTCGCCCACCGTCTCGTTGATGATGGGCCGCTGGCTTTGCGCGGGCAGCAGGTTCTGGACCTGGTTGACCTTGGAAAGGATCTGTGCAAGCGCCGCGTTCGGGTCGGCGTTGAGGCGCATGTTGATCGTGATCGTCGACTGGCCCGGTGCGCTGGTGCTGGTCATATAGTCGATGTCGGGCGCGCTGGCGATGGCCTGCTGCAAGGGCGTCGTGATGAACGCGCCGATCGTCTGCGGGCTCGCGCCGGGGTACGCGGTCGTCACGGTGACGACGGTGCTGGTCACGGT
>JBOHYX010000148.1:0-6287 GCA_050738115.1 Rhodanobacteraceae bacterium | reverse complement strand
AGAAGCCCTGGCCGTCCTTCCTGCCCCGCTTGCCGCCCTCGACCTTGGTGGCGATGTCCTCCGGCAGATCCAGCTTGAGGAACGGCGCGAGTTCCCTGCCCACGGAAAGCGCCACGTCGAGCCCGACCGTGTCGATCAGTTCGATCGGTCCCATCGGCATCCCGAAGTGCTTGCCCGCGCGATCGATCGCGGCGTCGGGAATGCCCTCGGTGTGGCAGCGCACGGCTTCGAGCAGGTACGGCATCAGGATCCGGTTGACGAGGAAGCCCGGGGTGCCAAGCACCGGCAGCGGCAGCTTGCCGATCGCCTTGACCCATGCCAGCGCGCGTTTCTCGATCGTCGGGTCGAGCTGGTCGTGGCGCACCACTTCGACCAGCGGCATCTGCGCGACCGGGTTGAAGAAATGCAGGCCGAGGAACCGCCGCGGTTGCGCGAACGCGCTGCGCAACGCATCCGGAGGAATCGATGACGTGTTGGTGGCGATGAGCGCATCGATGGCGATCTTCGGCTCGAGCGCGCGGTAGACGGCCTCCTTGGCGACGGGATCCTCGTAGATGGCCTCGATCGCAAGCTGTGCCGTCACGATGCCGGCGCCTTCGACGTCGGCCTTGAGGCGCCCGGCGGCAGGATCGATGCGATCGCGGGTCTTCAGCTTTTTTTTGAACAGCGTCCGCGCCCGCGCCAGCGCCGGTTCGACGAACTTCAGTTCGCGATCCTGCAGGGTGACTTCAAAACCGCGCAGCGCGCTCCACGCCGCGATGTCGCCGCCCATCACGCCCGCGCCGACCACGTGCACGTGGCGGATTCCGTGTGGCGTATCCCCGGCGAGCCCGCGCATGCGTTCGCGCAGGAAGAAGATGCGGATGAGATTGTGCGCGGTGGGCGTGGTCGCGAGCTTCGCGACCGAACGCGCTTCCAGCTTGAGGCGTTGCGCAATGTTCCCGCCGCCGCGCCGCCACACTTCGATCAACGCGAACGGTGCCGGATAGTGCCCCGGCGACGCTTTCGCCGCCGCGCGCCTGCGCACGCCGGGTGCCAGGATCTGGCGCGCGGGCAAGCAGTTGGTGAGCCATGCGCGCGCGCGTTGCGCGAACGGTCGCACGGCCGGACGCAGCGCCAGCTTGCGCGCTTCCTCGAGGAGCTTGTCGGGACTGGCCAGCCGGTCCACCAGTCCTTCCGCCAGTGCGCGTTCGGCCGACTGCGCGCGCCCGGTCAGCAGCATCGCCAGCGCCCCGGGCGCGCCGATCAGGCGCGGCAGGCGCGCCGTGCCGCCCCAACCGGGGTGGATGCCGAGCTGCACTTCGGGCAGCGCGATGTGGGTTTCCGGCGCGCGCGCGGCGATGCGCATCCGGCAGGCGAGCGCCAGTTCGGTGCCGCCGCCCATGCAGGTGCCATGGATGGCCGCGACGGTGGGCATCGGCAGGCGCGCCAGCCGCTCGAACACGCGCTGGCCGTGCTCGATTTCCTCGAGCACCGTTCCCTTGCGCTCGTAGCTTTCGAATTCCGTGAGGTCGGCGCCGACCGCGAATCCCGCTGCCTTCCCGGAGTGGATGACGATGGCTTTCGGCAGCTCGATCGCGATCCGTTCGAGCATGGCGTCGAGCTCGTTCAGTACGTCCCGGGACAATGCATTCACCCGGCTGCCGGCCCGGTCCAGCGTGAGCACCAGCACGCCGTCGACGCCCGGGGTTGCCTGCCAATGGGCGAATCGCAATCCTTCGAACACGTCGCACACCCGTTCTCGGCCCACGGGCATGATCGGCCGGGTGCGCGGCGGGGTCAACGCCTTGCCGGACCCGGCGTTTTCAGCTCCAGGCGGTTGTGCGTCGGACTTGATCCGTGGCTCCGCCGGCCCCAACCTTGTTCAGTTCGCGAGTTGTAGGATGGTCGCATGCCGAAGCCTGTTGAACTTTCGCAGCACGAAAGCGGTCCCACTGCGGTGCATATCGCCGCCCGGGCAGTAGGGAGTGCAGCCCGGATGGGCGATGTGGAAACCGATCGTGCACTGGTCGAGCGTGTACGCAAAGGTGACAACCGCGCCTTCGATCTGCTGGTGCGCAAATACCAGCACAAGATCATCGGATTGATATCGCGGTACGTGCACGACTGGAGCGAGTGCGAGGACGTGGCGCAGGAAGCGTTCATCCGCGCGTATCGCGCAATCGGTGCATTCCGTGGCGACAGCGCCTTCTATACGTGGATGTACAAGATCGCCGTGAACACCGCCAAGAACCATCTGGTTGCCCAGGGCCGCCGCCCGCCCGCCGAGGACATCGACGCGGACACCGCGGTGCAGTTCGATGCCGGCGTCCGCCTGCGCGACGAGGCCACGCCCGAACACGAACTGGCCCGGCAGGAAATTGAACAAACCGTGTTCGCCACGGTCGAAAAGCTGCCGAAGGAATTGCGCGACGCGATCACCCTGCGCGAGGTCGATGGTTTGTCCTACGAGGAAATCGCCGAGCGCATGGGTTGCCCGATAGGCACCGTGCGTTCCCGCATCTTCCGGGCGCGTGAAGCGATCGACGAAAAACTGCGACCCCTGCTGTCAAACGAAGATGCCTGACTTCCGATTCCATGCTGCGAGAGGCAAGAGGTGATGGATCCATCCAGTCGCGAAGACCTGTCCGCACTGATGGACGGTGAACTGGCCGCCGAGCCGACGCGCTTTCTGCTGCGCAGGCTCGAGCACGACCCGGAGCTCGGCGCGGCGTGGTCTCGCTGGCACCTGATCCGCGCGTGCCTTGCATCGGACGCGTCGCGGATGTCGGCACTCAAGCGCGACGACGATTTCGCGGCGCGCGTGAGTGGCGCACTTGCGGTCGACGCGGGGCGGCGGGCGCATGAGCGGCATTGGGTGCGGTACGTGGGTGGCGGTGCGATCGCGGCCAGCGTCGCGGTGGCGGCGCTGATGTTGAATATTCCGAATTCTCCCGATCGCGCATCGGCGCCACACATCCAGGCGCACTCAGCACCCGGTGTGGCCACGCTGGCCGAGGCCGCCCCGACCGCACCGCCTGTCGTGCCGGCGTGGTTGCTGTCGCGCCAGCCGACCGTACTCGGCGCCCAGCCGGCTTCCGCGGATGTCGTGTACGGCACCGGCCTGATGGAACCGGGTTACCTGCGCCGTGCCACCTATGCGCGCAACGCAGCGTTTCCGTACGCAGCGTCGACCGGGTCGGACCAGCCGGGCTTGCCGTTCTCGATCGTGGTGATGCCGGCGCCGCCGCCGTCCAGCGCGTCTGTCGTCGTCGGGCACTGACGTTGCCTGACGGCTGGCTGAAGCACCGAATCCCGACCGCCCCCGTTTGCACTGTTTCGAGCGTGTTTTTCACGGGGCGTCGACCCCGCGGAAGGTAGATTTGTGCGCATGCCGATTGCTGTTTTCGTTTCTTGAATTGTTCCCGATGATCCAATGAGGAGAACGTCATGTTGAAGCAGGCGAGGCGGATGGCCGCCGTATTCGTGCTGTTGTGTTTTTCCGGCGCAGGTGTCGCCTTGGCCGCCGAGCCACCGCCGACCGCCGGGCTGCCCAACTTCACGACGATCGTGAAGAAGTACGGCCCAGCGGTCGTGAACGTGGTCGCGCACTACAACCACGCGAGCGAGATGGGCAGCGACCACCCGGGCGAGCCGCCGCAGCAGCAGCAACAGCAACAGCAGCAGGCTCCGGAAATCTTCCGGCGCCTGTTCGGGATGCCGTTCGGGCCCCAGTTCGAAATGCCGTCGCCGCCGGCGGAGTCGATCGGTTCGGGATTTGTGATTTCCTCCGACGGTTACATCCTCACCAACCGACACGTCGTGGCCAACGCCAATTCGGTGAAGGTCAATTTTTCGGACCACCGCAGTTTCCCGGCCAAGGTCATCGGTGAGGACAAGGTTTACGACATCGCGGTGTTGAAGGTCGATGCCAAGGACCTGCCCACGGTGCAGATCGGCAACTCGAACGACATCGAGGCCGGCCAGTGGGTGGTCGCGATCGGTTCGCCGCTCGGGCTCAACCACTCGGTGAGTGCCGGCATCATCAGCTACGTGGGCCGCAGCCTGGGCGCCGATCAGTCGACAGTGCCGTTCATCCAGACCGACGTACCGATCAACCGCGGCAATTCGGGCGGACCCTTGTTCAACCTTGCGGGCCAGGTGATCGGTATCAACTCGCAGATCGAATCGACCACCGGCGGCGCGATGGGGCTGTCGTTCTCGATCCCGATCAACATCGCGATGGATGCCGCGCACCAGATCGAGAAGAAGGGCTTCGTCAGCCACGGGATGATCGGGGTGGCCATCCAGCCCATCAACGAAGGCATCGCCAAATCCGAAAACCTCCCGAACCAGAACGGCGCGCTGATCGCGCAGGTGCAGCCTGACAGCCCTGCAGCGAAGGCCGGCCTCAAGGTTGGCGACGTGATCACGTCGTTCGATGGCCACAAGATCTACGACTCGTCGGAAGTGCCGCCCGCGGTCGCGATGATTCCGCCGGGTACCGAGGCCACGGTCGGCATCATCCGTGACGGCAAGCCGATGACGGTCAAGGTCAAGATTGGCGAGATGCCGCGCAACGGCCTGACGCCGGAATACATCGCGGGCATGCCGGCTCCGAGCAGCGGTGGCGGGATGCTGGGCCTTACGGTCCAGGACATCACGCCCGGCATGCGCCAGCAACTCGGCTACAACGGCAAGGGCGGCGTCGTGGTCACCAACGCCCAGGGTCCGGCTGCGAACGCGGGCCTGTCGGCGGGCGACGTGATCCTGCGGGTCGGCAACAAGCCCGTGAACAGCGTGGCCGAGTTCCGCCGCGACACCGCCGACGCGAAGGCCGGCAGCACCGTGCTGCTGCTGGTGTCGCAGCAGGGCCAGAACCTGTTCGTCGCCGTAAGCGTGCCGGACAAATAGCCGGCACTCGCCGGACGCAGCATCGAACGGGCCCGCCGCAAGGCGGGCCCGTTCGCATGTGCGTGCAAAGTGAGGTCGTCGCGGGAGCCTGCGTGCACGCGATCCGTTGTAGGCTTTCCGGGTGCGCCAGATCCCAGCACTCCTCGAAAAATCGCCGCGCAGTGCCCTGGTGCTGGGCGCGTTGTTGCTGGTGGCGGGCCTGGTGCTGCTTGCCTTCACCGAACGCGCCGATCGCCTGCGCGTGATGGCCGAGGATGCGCTGGGCGCGTTCGTGCTGACCGGCCCTGCGGCGACGCCCGGGCCGGCCGCCAATGGCAGGCTGGTGCTTGCGGCGGGTGCACCGGACGTGAAATCGCCTGCTCGCGACGCGCAGTTCGGCGTCGCCGTCGATGCGCCCGCGCTGGTGCGCAAGGTCGAGATGTTCCAGTGGAACCAGATCGGAAGCCGTGGCCAGCCCGGTTACGAGGTGGACTGGTTCGATCATCCGATCGACTCGTCCGCGTTCGTGCGTCCGGCCGGTCACACCAATCCGGGCGCGTTCCCGATCGGCGCGCAGCGGTTCGATTCCCCCGACGTCGTGGTCGGTGGCTTCAAGCTCGCGCCGGCACTGGTTGGCATGATCGAGGGCGTCGAGCCCTTCAAGCCCGATCTCTCGCAGTTGCCGCCCAACATGGCGGCGACGTTCCAGGTCCGCGACGGCACGCTGGTGACCAGTACCAACGCCGCGCGTCCGCAGGTCGGCGACCTGCGCATAAGCTGGATGAAAATCGCGCCGTCCGCCGTCACCGTGTTCGCCCGCAACACGGGTGGTGAGCTGGTGCCGGTGCGCAATCCGGCGGGCGAGCCGGTGGCGCAGGTGATGCTGGGGCGGCTGTCGCTGGCAAGCGTGCTCACCGATGCACCGCGGGCGCCGCGCTTCGGCTGGGCGCGCCGCGTGCTGGCCGTGCTGCTCGCATGGGGCGGCGTCGCGCTGCTGCTGCGCGCATTCCGGCGCCGGGATGCCGCGCTGGCACTGGCGATCGCGATTGTCCCGCTGGCGCTCGTCGGGGCCGCCTACTGGTACGGCGTGTGGACGGCCGTGTTCGCAGCGCTCGTCATCGTGGCCGTACTTGCGGGCGCCGTGGCGGCGTGGCGAGTGGCGCTCTTTCGCGCGGTCACAGACCGGAAGCAGACGATCCGCAAATGAACGCGAATGAACGCAAACTGGCTTTGTCCGCATTCGCGCCCTTTGCGTTCTTCGCGGACCGCATCTACATTTTGCCGCGTCCCGGATCGTGTTCGAGGAACCACAGGCCCGCGAACAGTTTCGGATCGATCGAGTAGCCCTTGCCGGTCATCGCGCGCAGCCACGCACCGGCCTCCACGCGCGGCACTTCGTGTACCACGATGTTTTC
>JBOHYX010000147.1:0-6314 GCA_050738115.1 Rhodanobacteraceae bacterium | reverse complement strand
GCCTTAACCCGCGCCGAACATTGGGCGGCGCAGGCTGGCGGGCGGTCCGTGTCCGCGAGGACGGCCACCCCGAAGCTGCCTCCCCATTGCTGGAGGGCCTGGCATGATCATGCGCATCTGGCGCGGCATCACCCCGAAGGAACAGGCCGACGACTACCTCGAGCACCTGCAGCAGACCGCGTTGCAGGCGCTCAAGGCGTACAAGGGCCAGCGCGGCGCGTGGGTGCTGCGCCGGGTACAGGGCGAGCAATGCGAATTCCAGGTGCTGTCGATGTGGGATTCGATGGAGGACCTGCGCGTGTACGCCGGTGATGCGCCAGAGCGCGCGGTGTATTACGACGAGGACGACAAGTACCTGCTCGACATGCAGCCGCTGGTACGCCTGTACGAAGTCGCCGATACCGTCGCGCCGTCGAGTTGAAGCGGCCATGTGCCAACCCGGATGGCGCGCGGCGCCCTAGCCCGGATGCAGCCGCAGGCGAACGCCGGGGAGGTCAGGCACAGCGGTCCCGGATTCCGCGTCGCTCCATCCGCGCTTGCTGCCGGTGGCAATCCGCGACGGCTTCGCGCGGTGCTGGCAGCGACCGCCGGGCATTCAGCGGTCGCCCGGCACCCCGCTGCCGCGGTTGCCGCCCGTGGCGTACGACTCGTCGTCCTCGTCGAGTATGGCGACGTCGCCATCAACCGTGCGGGTGCCAAGGGCATTCCACATCATCTTGTGCACGTGGAACTGGATCGCCCTGCGAATGGTGCCGATGGTCACCCCGTCCTCGTGCAGGAAGGACCAGGAAACCGGATCGTTTATTTCGACCTTGATGCCGACGACGCCGATCTTGTACAGGATGCGGAACGCCTCGTCGAGAAAATTGCTGTTGGACAGCTTGTTGTCGGGGCTTACCAGCTTTTGCGCCATGTGGATGCAGGCATCGTTGCCCTTGGTCTGGACGCATTCGATGATGACGCCGGCGATCCGGTCGGGATGGACGTCCGAACGATCGAAGATCGAGGGCAAACCGCGCAGCAGTTCGAGGATGTGGTCGATCGAAGGGTAGTGGGCACGCCATTCGTCCTGGATGGCTTTCAACCTGCGGTCGGAATACGAACTTTCCGCCGCCCGGATCGTCTTCCATGAAATCCGGTCGCGACCCGCGCCCAGCCGGAGGCACTCGTTGAAAAACGCAATCACGTCGCGCGGGCGCATCAGGGTGCGCTGGATGATGTATTGGAGAGGATCGGGCAGGCCGCGTTTGGCGGGCGGCAGGACGTCCCGGCAGCCATCCCCGAGAATGACGCCCTGGCGGCGGTAGAGCTCGACGACGCGCCGGTCGATCAGGCCCACGAGGTCCGGCCGCGCCCACCTGAGGTCCAGGTAATAGTCCTGGTACTTCTCTTCCTGGAACCCGGCGTTGCGGGTCTGGTCGATCACCTCGAGCAGCAGATCCTGGCGGATCGCGACGAGGATCTTGATGTTCGGTATCTCGCGAAACGACCGGATTTCCTCGATCAGCGCCTTGATCAGGTGGTAGCGGGTCTGGTCCTGCGCCCAGTTGTCGTCCAGCTTGTCGATGACGACGTAGCACCGCTCACGCGGGTTCGTGAAGACCCGTTCGCCAAGCAGGACGATGATGTCGCGCAACTCGCGTATCTGGATGGAGCTGACGACTTCATTGCCGCGATGGATGATCTCTTCCTTCTGCTCGTCGAGGAGCTTGGTGGCGCCATGCGCGCCCAGGTTGAGCAGGGCGGAATCGACCTGCGCACCGGCCCGGAGTTCATCCTCGAAACGCGTGGTGAGCTCCTTGGCGCGGACCTCGGTCGGCTCCCAGAATCGCTCGCCCCAATGACGCAGGTACTCCAGCGCCGCGGCCCTGCCGGGGTTGAATTTCACCCATTGGCCGATCTGCTCCAGGAGACCGTGGGCGTCGCTCTGGTGTTCGAGCTTGTAGCGTTTGCGCAGCAGTTCCACGACCAGCACGTGGCGCCAGAGCAGGCGATAGAAGAGGTCAAGATTGACGCCCGCCGCCTGGAAGAACTGGATGATGCTCGAGTTCTCGACGTAGCGGAACGCAAAGTCGCTCGGGTCGATCTGGATCACGTTCGCCTCGACCCGGGCGAGCTCGAGCAGCAGCGCGCTTTTCCCGGAGCCGGTCCGGCCGAGGACGATCGAGCGCCGGTCGCTGCAATCGCGGGCGATGCCGAGCCAGCCCGCGTCCACGAAGCAGCCGCGCAGATAATCGAGGTCGGCGTACGCGTCCACCGCGCCGATGGACGCGTTCTTCTGGATCAACGGAATCAGTGATCGATGTTGCAAGGAGTCAGCCGCACTTGCTGTAGCCGCAATTCAGGCAGGTTTGGCAGCCGTCCAGCAGGACCAGCGCCTGCGTGTTGCACTTGGCGCACATCGCGGCACCGGGCGGGAAGGAGCCGGCGGAGTCGTCCGATCGGGGATCGGGGGCGGCTGGCTGTGCCGGACTGCGCGCGGTGGCTGCCGATTCCACGTCGCTCACGGCTTCGCCGATTCCGGAGGCGGCGCTTGTTTCAGGGTTTTTTTTTCCGGCCGTGCGCTCGTAGGCGGCGCGCTTTTCGGCGATCAGGGCGCGCTGGGCATCCGAGAGTTCGGGGTCCTTGATGAGGCCGATCATCTTCAGGTGCTGCTCGATGATGTTGCCGAGTTCGGCGACGATCGATGGCATGTACACCCCGCCGGCCTTGAAGTAGCCGCCGCGCGGGTCGAACACGGCCTTCAGCTCCTCCACGAGGAACGTCACGTCGCCGCCCTTCCTGAATACGGCGCTCATGACGCGGGTCAGCGCCACGATCCACTGGAAGTGGTCCATGTTCTTCGAGTTGATGAAGATCTCGAAGGGGCGGTGCATCTCGAATTCGGTACCGGCGTTCAGCACGATGTCGTTGATGGTGACGTACAGCGCGTGCTCGAACAGCGGCGATTTGATCTTGTACGTGAAGCCCTTGAGGATTTCCGGACGCTCGACCTTTTCGTGCATCTGGATGACCTTGACCCCGGTCGCGGCGTGCGCCTCGGGGGCTGGACTCGCGGGCGCGGCGCGCGCCGCCTGCGGCCCGTTGCCGAGTACCTGGTAGCCCTTGATCTTCTTGCTGATGCGAACGGTCATTGGTCGATGTCCTGCGCCGGTTCCTGAAAACGACGCCGGCCGGGTGCGGGCCGGCGTCGAGGGTGTTGCCGGGTTACTTTTTGCGGCGTGCCGTCTTGCGGGTCGCCTTCCTGGCAGCGCCCTTCCTGGCGGCCTTGCGCGGTGCCTTTTTGGCCGTCCGGCTGGCGCCCTTCTTCACGGCCTTGCGTGCGGTCTTCTTCGCGGCCTTGCGTACGGTCTTCTTCGCGGCCTTGCGTGCGGTCTTCTTCGCGGCCTTGCGTGGCGCCTTTCGTGCGGACTTCTTCGCCGCCTTCCTGGTGGTTTTCTTCGCGGCCTTCCTGGCGGCCTTTTTGGCGGGCTTGCGTGCGGCCTTTTTGACCGCCTTTTTCGCGGTCTTCTTGCGGGCCGGCTTGGCAGCGACCGGCTCAGGCACGACGGGTGCCACGGGTGCCACGGGCTCTTCGGTGGTGTTGCCCCACGGGAACGTGGTTTCGTTGCTCATCGGATGCTCCTCCGGATGGATCGTTGACAGTGGACCACTGGTTGCACTTGCAAACGACGACGCGCGTCGCCGTGGCCCATTCTCACACAAAGTGTGTGCGATCATCACTTGTTGTGCGATCGTCCCTGATCGCTGCGTCCGCATGTGTAACGCGAGCAGCAGCTTTCTGGGCCATGCCGCATCAGAACGGCCGTCCCTGGCCCGACTTCAACGACAGCGGCTCCGAATGGGGTGCCGCGGTCGCTGATCAGAATTTGCCGTAGTAGCCTTCCTTCAATGCGTCGAACAGGTTGGCGGCGGTGTGGGTTTCGCCGTCGTATTCGACCTGCTCGTTGCCCTTGACCTCGACCACGCTGCCATCTTCAAGCTCGAAGCGGTAGGTGGTGTTGGCAAGATCGGCGTCCTTCACCAGCACGCCCTGGAACGCGGCGGGGTTGAAGCGGAACGTGGTACAGCCCTTCAGGCCCTTGCGATAGGCATTGAGGTAGATGTCCTTGAAGTCCTCGTAGGGATAGTCCGTCGGCACGTTGGCGGTCTTGGAAATGGATGAATCGACCCACTTCTGCGCCGCGGCCTGCATGTCGACGTGCTGCATCGGGGTGACCTCGTCGGCGGCGACGAAATAGTCCGGCAGCTTCTCGTCGGGTTCCCCGGAGCCTGGCTTGGCCGCCGCGTTGATCAGGGCACGGTAGGCGAGGAGTTCGTAACTCATCACCTCGACCTTTTCCTTGGTCTTGCGTCCCGGCCGGATCACGTTGCGCGAATAGCTGTGCGCGAAGGAGGGCTCGATGCCGTTGCTGGCGTTGTTTGCGAGCGACAGTGAAATCGTCCCGGTCGGCGCGATCGATGTGTGGTGGGTGAAGCGCGCGCCGGTTTCGGCCAGGTGTTCGACGAGGTCGGGCGCGACCTCCGCGACCCGCTGCATGTAGCGCGAATACTTCGCGTGCAGTACGCGGCCGGGAATCGTGTCGCCGATCTTCCACCCGTCGGCGCCCATTTCCGGGCGCTTCCTGAGCATGTCACCGGTGACCGTGTAATCCTTCGCGAGGATCGGCGCCACGCCTTTTTCCCTGGCGAGTTCCAGCGCCACTTCCCAGCCCGCCAGCGCCATTTCGCGCGACACGTCCTCGGTGAAGGCCACGGCGTCTGGAGCGCCGTAGCGCAGCTTCAGCATCGCGAGCGTGGAGCCGAGGCCAAGGAAACCCATCCCGTGGCGGCGCTTGGACATGATTTCCTCGCGCTGCCGCGGCAGTGGCAGTCCGTTCACTTCGACCACGTTGTCGAGCATGCGCGTGAATACCTTCACCACTTCGCGGTATTCGTCCATGTCGAAATGCGCTTTCGGACCGAACGGATCGCGCACGAAACGGGTGAGGTTGACGGAGCCCAACAAGCAGCTTCCGTATTCCGGGAGAGGCTGTTCGCCGCAGTTGCCTGTCACCAACCCGTTGAAAACCAAGTTGTTCCTGTCAGGTTGAGTCGTATCAAAAACCGCCTCACGACCGCAATGTTCGATAGAGATGATTTCGCTTCGATAAGTGCTGTGATAGGCCGACGTTCGCTGAGCGTGCCATTCTGCATATTTGGCGTTCTTCTCGCCGGAAAGAAAACTGATTTCCTGCATGAATCGGTCGCGCGATTCCGAGCCGATCAAGAGCTCATAATCGGCTTGGCACGCATATTCACGTTTTCCGCCCTTGCCGTCCGGCAATAGCCGGGTGCCGGCGCTGCGACGTTTGAGCACCCGACAGAAGATGCCGAAGTTCGCCAGCAGCATCTGCGCGTCCTTCAACAGCGAGGGAACGCTGGACGCGAGGCGGATCGTGCAATAGGCATGCTTGTCGTCGCGCTGCACGGTGCCGTCGGCCTGGAACAAGCCACGCAGGTAGCCCTTGATGCAGGCCTCGCTGCCGCGCCAAACCACTTCCGGCACGCGCGTTTTGGTTCGCGCGCTGAAGCCATAGTGTTCCAGCACGCGCGCCAGCAGAACCGAGCGGATCATCACCAGGTTTCGATCGGGGATCGACACGGCATGCACGCGGTATTCCCGTGTCCTGGCCGAGACTCCGGCGATCAACGCGTTGATGTGATCGACGACGCGTTCGGCGAACGACCGGTCGCTTCCCCACAGGTTGACCACGGCGGCCTGCTGCCCCTTGCCGCGATTGGTGAAGTGGCCGTCTCCCGCGAGTAGTCCGAGCAGCACGCCCAGATCGGCACCGCCTTCGGTCCCGAATTGTCCCTTGCCGGACTGGATCAGCAGTTCGTCGCCGGGTTTCAGGTCCTTGAGCTTGACCTTCCCGCGCGGCGT
Organism: Rhodanobacteraceae bacterium; assembly: GCA_050738115.1. Taxonomy (GTDB): domain Bacteria; phylum Pseudomonadota; class Gammaproteobacteria; order Xanthomonadales; family Rhodanobacteraceae; genus 66-474. Next base: position 388 of record JBOHYX010000147.1, on the reverse strand, counting down.
GTAGAAGTCGTGCCAGGCCGTCGCCTTGATCTCGTATCCCGCCTTGGTGACGACCCGATAGACGTCCGCGCTGCGCGCACTCATGAACGCGGGAACCGCGGGGCGAACGTCCACGCCGAGTTCACGCTGCCCGAGCGCGCGCCGGTCCACCGTAACCTCGAGCGGTGCGCCGCTGGCACACAACTCGCCGATCGGCACCATGCCGTACTGGGTCGCCAGCCGCGTATCGGCCGTGACGCACGGGTTGGTCGCGCGGATCTGCTCGCACCACCAGTTGTTGTTCAGCTCGTTGACGCGGTCGATCAGGATGAAACCGGGTTCGGCGTAGTCGTACGTCGACACCATGATCATGTCCCACAGGTGCCGCGCGCGCAGGTGCCCGTACATC
>JBOHYX010000146.1:0-6330 GCA_050738115.1 Rhodanobacteraceae bacterium | reverse complement strand
GAATTCTTCCCCGGCAACTACCGCGAATACGAGGAAGACAAGAAACGCCGGCTCGGCGAGGAAGCCGCGCAGCCGCATCGGGTCAAGTACAAGAAGCTGGCTTGATAGCCGGGACTCGGGACTGGGAGCCGGCGGCCGGGGGCCGGGGGCCGGCAGAGCATAAAGTCTTTCGTCATTCCGGGGCCGTTCGCGGCATCATCGCGAACGGAACCCGGAATCCAGCTTTTGCTCCGGATGATCGAAGAGCTGGACTCCGGATTCGGCCTGCGGTGAAGCAGCAGGCCGTCCCCAAAAGACCATGGATAGAAACCGGGACCCGATGCTGGTCGGGTTCCTCCTTGCGCTGGAATGACGGCAGCCGTGCTCAGCGCGCCTCCGGCGCCAATAACTCCATCGCCATCACGATCGCGTCCTCGCGCCCGCGTCGCGCGGGGTAGTAGCCCGGCCTGCGGCCGATCTCGTTGAAGCCCGCGCGCTCGTACATGTCGTGCGCCAGTGGGTTCGACGGGCGCACCTCAAGGAATATGCGCCGCGCATGGTGCCAGCGGGCGAGGCCCAGCAGACGCTTGAGCAGGTACGCGCCGTGGCCGTGGCCCTGGTACAGCGGCGCGACACACACGTTGAGGATGTGCGCCTCGCCGACGCCCACCGACAGGATGCCGTAGCCGATGATCGCGCCGCCCTGCTCCAGCACCCAGCAATGGTGGCCGTTGTCGAGGCAACTGCGGAAGATGCCGCGCGACCACGGGAACTCGTAGGCCGCGGCCTCGATGTTGGCGACGACCGACAAGTCGGCGCGTGTCATGGGGCGCAGGCTTGCATCGAGCGGCGCAACGGCAACCATGTCAGTCGACCGCGTCGCGGCCCAGCGCCTGCATCCGTTCCCACAGGCGGCGCTTGCCGGCGCGGTCAGCGTGCAGCACGGTCAGTGCGTCCTCGCGCAGCACCCGCGCGGCGGGCACGCCCTCCGGCACGGGCGCGGCGCCGAACACGATGACAGCCGCGCCCTGATCCGCGGCGACGTCGCACGGCCGCACCGGCTGCAAGCCCGCCTTGGCGACCGCATCGGTCAGGGCCGAGTACATCTGGCGTACCGCCGGATCGGCCAGCTCCGCCGGATCGGGCTGCAGCGCGAGTCGGCGGATGGCGCTTGCCGGGGTAATGGCTGCGTCCGGTGGCAGCGACCCTTCCGGCACCGGCGACCACGCGGCCGTCGACCCGGGAATCGGCTCGCGCAACCGCAATGACACGACCCCCAGCGCACGCAGGCGCCGCTCGCGCAGTTCCGGTACGGACAGATTCATGGAGGCGTCTCCGGGGATGCGTGTCGCCGCGCCATCCGCAGGCGCCGCCGCGACGCCCGGCTGCGCAGACCCCACAGCGTGATCACGATGCCGGAGAGCGCGTACACGGTGGCCAGCGCCAGCAGCACCAGCGCGGTATCGAGCACCAGCGCGATGATGATGAGCACGGCGATGAAGATCCACACGAACGGGACGCGATCGTTCGCGGGAAGCACCTTGAAGCTGTAGTAGCGCACCCGGCTGACCATCAGCAGGCCGGTGATGGCGGCGACGACCACCGTGACGAAGGGCAGCCATTGCCCCGCGATCCCGAACTCTTCCATCGCCCAGACGTACGCCATGCACAGCCCGGCGGCCGCCGGGCTGGCGAGGCCCTGGAAGTAGCGCTTGTCCGCCATCCCGACCTGGGTATTGAAGCGCGCCAGGCGCAGCGCCGCGCACGCGGCATACAGGAACGCCGCGCACCAGCCGACCTTGCTCCATATGGGGCCGTAGCCGCGCAGGTACTGCAGCGACCACGTGTACATCACGAGTGAGGGCGCCAGCCCGAAACTGACCAGGTCCGACAGCGAATCGTACTGCACGCCGAACTCGCTCTGGGTACCCGTGAGGCGCGCCACGCGGCCGTCCATGCCGTCCAGCAGCGCGGCCACGAACACGGCAATCGCGGCGTGGGTGAAAAAACCCAGGAAACCGGCCACGATCGCGTAGAAACCGGCAAACATCGCACCGGTCGTGAACAGGTTCGGCAGCAGATAGATGCCGCGCCGCGGCGCCTTGCGGGGAAGCAGATCGGTCATCAGGGCAGTCGGTCCAGGGGCGTAATCCAGTTTAGCCGATGCCCCACCCTTCCGCCCTTGAAGGCGTGACGGCTTTCCGGAAGCGCGCCCGCCGCTGTGGCATACTCGCGCCACTTTCAACGCGTCCGGGGGATCCACCCATGCAACTGCGCACCGTGCTTGCGGCAGCCGTCGTCGGCTTGGGGCTCCTGTGCATGGCGGAGCTGGCCGCGGCGCAGCAGATCTACAAGTGGAAGGATCCCAACGGCGTCACCCATTTCTCGCAGACGCCGCCGACCAATGGCACGCATTACACGAAGATGCAGCTCACCAGCGGGCCCGAGGTGTCGTCCAATCCGCCGCCTTCGGCGGGCGCGGCCAGCAAGCCCGAACCCGCCGCGGCACCGCAGACGCAGGCGGCGGCAGCGCAAGCGACACAGCCCGACACCCCCGCCAATCGTGAGCAGTTGTGCAAGCAACTCGGTTCCAACATCGCGGTCCTCGAAAGCAAGCAGCCGGTCGTGACGGGTGACGCCAGCGGCAAGCAGACGGTGATGAGCGACGATGCGCGTGAGCAACAGCTCGCCACCGCAAAGGCACAACAGTCGCAGTACTGCGCGGGGCACTGAAGAGCCGGGATTGGGGAGACGGGATTCGGGAGACGGGGCGCGAGTCGTTCCGAGCGTGACGCTGTGTCGCAGGCGAAGCACGGGACGCCGCCGATCGCCGCTACAATCCGGCGTTTCATTGCGCCGGAAAAACCACGATGCGCCTGTCGAAATTCCACCTCGCCACGACCCGCGAGGCACCCGCCGACGCGGAGATCGCCAGTCACAGGCTGATGCTGCGCGCGGGGATGATCCGAAAACTCGCGTCCGGCATATACACGTGGGCGCCGTTGGGCCTGCGGGTGCTGCGCAACGTCGAAGCTATCGTGCGCGAGGAAATGCGCAATGCCGGCGCAATCGAAATGCTGATGCCGTCGGTGCAGCCGCGCGAACTGTGGGACGAGTCGGGCCGCTGGAACAAGTACGGTCCGGCGCTGCTCAAATTCCACGACCGGCGCGAACAGGCGTTTTGTTACGGCCCGACTCACGAGGAAGTGATCTGCGAGTTTGCGCGCAACGAATTGCGCAGCTACAAGCAACTGCCGGTCACGTTTTTCCAGATCCAGACCAAATTCCGCGACGAGATCAGGCCGCGCTTCGGCGTAATGCGTTCGCGCGAGTTCATCATGAAGGACGCCTATTCGTTCCACCTGGACCAGGCATCGCAGGATGAAACCTACCGCGCCATGTACGACGCCTATTCGCGCATCTTCACGCGACTGGGGCTGAAGTTCCGGGCAGTGGCCGCCGATTCCGGTTCGATCGGTGGCGACGTCAGCCACGAATTCCAGGTATTGGCCGATTCCGGCGAGGATGCGATCGCGGTTTCCGATCAATCGGACTACGCGGCCAATGTCGAGCTTGCCGAAGCGGTTGCACCCGCGGGTTCGCGTCCTGCGCCCGCGCAGGCACTGCAACGCGTCGCCACGCCCACCCAGAAAACCATCGAGGAAATCAGTTCACTCCTCCACGTGCCACCGCAGCAATGCATCAAGACCCTGCTGGTGCGCGGCCGGGACGACGTGGTGGCACTGTGCCTGCGCGGCGACCACGAATTGAACGAAGTGAAGGCCGCCAAGCTGCCCGAATTGCCCGGAGAATTCGCGCTCGCAGGCGAAGCCGAAATCAACGCCGTGACGGGTGCCTCCGCGGGCTTCATCGGCCCCGTGAATCTGCCCGCGGACGTTCCCGTGATCGTCGATCGCGGCGCCGCGGTGCTGGCGGATTTCGTGTGTGGCGGCAACGCCGATGGCACGCACTACACCGGCGCCAACTGGGAGCGCGACGCGCGCATCACCCGGGTGACGGACCTGCGCAAGGTCGTCGCGGGCGATCCCTCGCCCGACGGCCACGGCACGCTCCGCATCGCGCGCGGCATCGAGGTTGGACACATTTTCCAGAACGGCGACAAATACACACGCCCGATGAACGTGGCGGTGCTCGGCGCGGACGGCAACGCGACAACCCCGATGACCGGCTGCTACGGGATCGGCGTCACCCGCATCGTGGCCGCGGCGATCGAGCAAAACCACGACGATGCCGGAATCATCTGGCCGGAACCGATGGCGCCGTGGCGGGTCGCCATTTGCCTGATCAATCCCAAACGCAATCCGGCCGTCAACGAGGCTGCCGAGTCGCTGTACGCGGAATTGAATGCACGCGGCATTGAAACCTGCCTGGATGATCGCGGCCTGCGGCCCGGCGCGATGTTCGCCGATCTCGAATTGATCGGCATTCCCCACCGCATCGTCGTCAGCGAACGCGGCCTTGCAGCCGGCACGTTTGAATATCGCGGACGCCGGGATTCCGACGGCCGCAAGCTGGACAGGCAGGCGTTGTTGGATTTGTTTGCCCCCGCTCATTGAGCGGGAAAAAATTTCCGACGGCATTACCGGTTCACGCTTCGTTGGGTCAGCTTGCGACGCCCGCAAGGCCACTCTCGAAAATTCGACAGGATTTGAGGTGGGGAACCAAAGGCAAACCGGGCAAACCCCATCCTGATTAGCGATGATCCTCAGCTACACATGGTCATTCCGGGGCGGCCTGCGGCTTCTGGCAGGCCGAACCCGGAATCCAGGTCCCCATCCGCACGGAACGAGAGCTGGATTCCGGGTTCCGCCGCCGATGAAACTGGCGACGGCCCCGGAATGACGAGATTCTCTCGGTGCCGTGAGTGCAACGTGAGCTGAGCCTTGTCGCTAATCAGGAACCCCATTCCCGAAGAGCCGGACTTGTATTGCAAACAGCACGCAATTGCGTAAAATACCCTGCGCGGTCTGGCATCATCACCCGGCCCGCATCGTTTTCATTCCCCACCACGTGGAGTCCACATGGCCATCGATGTCAACACGCTCAACAAGAAGCAGCTCAGGGACCTGATCCGGAAGGCAAACGGACGCATGAAGAACATCGACAAAGAGCAAATCTCCAAGGTCAAGGCCAAGGTCGATGCCGTGCTCAAGTCGGAGGGCGTCACCTTCGCACAGGTTTACGGCCGCAAGCGCGGCGGCAAGACGGGCAAGGTTCCACCCAAGTACCGGAACCCGGGCGGTAATGAAACCTGGTCCGGCCGCGGCAAGCGCCCGCGCTGGTTTGTCGCGGCGCTCAAATCCGGCAAAAAGGAAAAGGATCTCCTGATCTGAGTACGGGATTCGGGATTCGAGAGCAGCTCTTGCGATTCCCGATCCTCAATTCACCATTCCCGGCTTCACAGGCTCCTCCGCGGCGCCACCAGCAGGTCGCCGAACAGCAGTCCCGCCACCAGTGAAATCAGGATGCTGACCAGCAGGATCGCGATGTGGGTGCCACTCGCGATCTGATTGTTCAGCAGGTCGGAAACGCTGCGGAAGCCCACGCTGCCTGGCACCAGCAACAGCACGCCCGGTTCGCGCACCAGCGCGCCCGGACGGTGCCTGAAACGCGCGTAGAGATTGCTGCCCGCGCTCAGCACCAACCCGCCGAAGAACACGCCGAAAGGCGTGCCGAGCGCGTTGCCGCTCCAGAAGGTCGCGAGATAGCCGACGATCACCGATGCCACCACCAGCGGGTAATCCCGGACCGCGGTCTGGAACAACATCGCAAAGGCAATCGCGGCGACCACCAGGGCCGGCCACTGCGTCCACCCGGGCAATGACGTCAGCGAGTGGTCGGCCGGCACGATGTGTACGACTGCGCACACCTGCGCCGCCGCAATCGTGCCGAAGGTCAACTTCAGGATCGTCGCGGCCGCGCCCGCGAAGCGCGCGACGCCGGATGCGAGGTGCTGGCTGGTCAGTTCGCGCACGGCGTTGGTCAGCGACATGCCCGGCACCAGCACGATCAGCGCCGACAACACCACCAGCTTCAGCGACAGCGGCACGAGCCAGGCGCTGACCATCGTCGCGATGAAGGTCGCCACCAGCGCCGCGATGGCATCGCTCGCCACCGACAGGTGCGGGCGGCCGAAGCCCGCGACGACGATCGCACCGATCACCAGGCCGATCACGCCGGCCACCAGCGCATCGATCGCCGCGGTCCGGAACAGGACGGCGACGCCCGCCGCCGCCAAACCATAACTCACGACCGTCGCCAACAGCGCGCGCCGCGACAACGGGCGCCCCAGCGCGCGCAGTTGCGCCATGCCGCGGCGCGGTTCCAGGC
>JBOHYX010000145.1:0-6338 GCA_050738115.1 Rhodanobacteraceae bacterium | reverse complement strand
CCATTACCCAGCGCCAGCACCAGCACCAGGCCGAGTTCGGTCAGCATCGGGGCCGCGGACGGGGACTCATGGACGGAGTTTAGCAAGCGCGCCGGACCCCCAGGCCCGCACGCGGATTGCGCCCGGTGCTACGGCCGCCGGGATGCCGCCCCGCACGGCCAGCTTGCGCCGCACCGCACGGAATTTGGCGGCAGGGCATGCACTTGCCGACGGTTGAAACCGCTGGGTGCGGAAAAACGTTTCGGGGATGTGCCGTGCTCGGGTAAAATTCGCGCGGATCTCATCCCCTGGGGCATCCTCATGTTTTCCCTGCAGACGATGTTCGGCAAGGGCGACCGGTTCTACGTCCTGCTGGACGCCAGTGCCGATGCCGCGCGCGACGCCGCCAAGGCCTTGCAGGCGCTGCTCGAGGCGCACGGCGAGCCGATGCTGCTGGACAGTTTTCGCGCCGCGCGGCGGCGCGAAAAGGATCTGGCGGGCCAGATCAGCGAGGCGCTGATCAATACCTTCGTCACCGCTCTCGATCGCGAGGACATCGAGGCGATGTCCTCGGCGCTGTATCGCATCCCGAAGACCATCGAAAAATTCGCCGAGCGCTACGTGATCGTGGCCCACCGCGTCGAGGGCATCGATTTCGCGTCGCGCGTGGGTTTGTTGATGCGCGCCACGGAGGTGGTGGCGGAAATGGTAGGGGAATTGCGCAATGGCATGAACATCGGCCGCGTGCGCAAGCTGCGGGATCGCCTGCAGGCGGCCGAATCGGAAGCGGACCGGTTGCTGCTGGAGCCGTATCGCGACCTGTACCTCGGCAGCGACGATCCGATCCGCATGATGCTGGTGAAGGACCTGTTCGAACTGCTGGAAAAGGCCATCGACCGGTGTCGGGATGTGGGGAACGTCATTTATTCAATAGTGCTCAAGAATTCATGAGAGCCGGGACTCGGGACTGGGGACTCGGGACTCGGGTGAAGGCACGTCGGCTGGCGTGCCATCGGCCAGGTCTGACGACCACCGCCACGCGTCGCACGAGCGTCGTTGGGCTGCGCAAGTCGGCGAATCGCCCTGAATACATGTCCGCTCAAGATACGGAAGACTGCATGGCGCCGGTCGGGCACGGGCGGTGCACGGGGCCGCACGGTTTTTACCGAGTCCCGAGTCCCCAGTCCCGAGTCCCGGAACGCGCCGCATGAGCCTCGGCCTTCTCGTCGCGGTGATCGCGATCGCGCTGGCGTTCACCTACATCAACGGTTTTCATGACACCGCGAACTCCATCGCCACGGTGATTGCGACCAAGGTCCTGTCGCCTGGCCAGGCCGTCCTGCTGGCGGCCGTCACCAATCTGGTCGGGGCGTTGCTGGGCTCGGCGGTCGCGGTGACGATCGCCACGGGGCTGGTCGACGCGGGTGTGGTGCGGGTCGGCGCGGAGGTGCTGATCTGCGCGTTGGCAGGCGCGATCCTCTGGGATCTGGGCACCTGGTGGGTGGGCCTGCCGTCGTCGTCGTCGCAGGCGTTGATCGGCGGGTTGTGCGGCGCGGCGTTCGCGGCGTCGCACGGCAACCCCCGCGCGATCATCTGGATGACCGAACCGAGCCGCTGGTGGCAGGGCGATGGCGTGATCCCCAGGGTCGTCGTGCCGATGGTCGGATCGTCGATCGCGGGCTTCGTGCTCGGCATCGTGGCAATGGGAGCGCTGTTCGCACTGTTCGCGTGGTTCGCGAACCGCCGCGGCTGGTTGCGTCGGTTCGGCCGTACACCCTTCGTGAACCAGCTGTTCGGCAAGGCGCAACTGGTTTCGGCCACCGCAATGGGCGTGTCGCACGGCATGAACGATGCGCAAAAGACCATGGGCCTGATCGCACTGGCGCTGGCGAGTGCGACCGCCGCGGGTGATTTCGATCACCTGCCGTGGTGGCTGGATTTCCTGCGCGTATCGGAAACGGCGGGGCAATTTTCGATCCCGACGTGGGTGAAAGTGCTGTGTGCACTGCTGATGGCGGCTGGAACCGGCGCCGGGGGACGGCGGATCATCAAGACGCTCGGGCACAAGATGGTGAGGCTGCATCCGATCCATGGCTTCGCGGCCGAGACCACTTCCGCGGCGGTGATCATCGCGGCGTCGATCTTCGGGCTGCCGGTTTCGACCACCCAGGTGGTGACGCCGGCCATCATGGGCGTGGGAGCCGCCAAGCGCTTCAATGCGGTGCGCTGGGGCGTGGTCGAGCGCATCGTGTGGTCGTGGATCCTGACCCTGCCGATCAGCGCACTGGTGGCGTGGGGACTGGTGGAGATCTCGCGGCCGATCTGGCCGTGAGGGGGGCGCCGGTCGCGGAGCGCGATGGCAAAGGCGCGGCGATACACTGCCCGCATGCCACCCGTCGCGATCCATCGTGGTTCCCGTGCTGGTGACGACAAGCTGGTCGTCGCGATTTCCTCGCGTGCGTTGTTCGACCTCACCGAATCGCACGCGCTGTTCGAGAAGGAAGGCCTGGAGGCGTACCGCGGCTACCAGATCGCGCACGAAAACGACGTGCTGCAGCCGGGCGTCGCGTTTCCGGTCGTGAAGAAGCTGCTGGCGCTGAACCGGCCGGCGCCGGATACGCCGTACGTCGAGGTGGTGCTGCTGTCGCGCAACTCGGGCGACACCGGCCTGCGCATCTTCAATTCCATCCAGCACTACGGGCTTGCGATCACCCGCGCCGCGTTCACCTCGGGCGAGGCGACCAGCGAATACATCGCGCCGTTCGGCGTGGACCTGTTCCTGTCGGCCAACGCCGAAAACGTCGCCCGCGCGCTGGATTCCGGCGTGGCGGCGGCGACGTTGCTGCCCTCGCAGGTGCACGACGCGCATCCCGGGCAGTTGCGCATCGCCTTCGACGGCGACGCCGTGATTTTCGGCGACGAATCCGAGCGGCTGTCGCAGGAGCAGGGCCTGGACGCCTTCCACCGCAACGAGACGGAGCACTGGAGCGAGCCTCTCTCGGGCGGTCCGTTCCGCAATTTCCTCGACGCGCTGCACCGGCTGCAGGCGGCATTCCCGCCGGATAATTCGCCGATCCGCACGGCGCTGGTGACCGCGCGCTCGGCACCCGCGCACAAGCGCGTGATCCTGACGTTGCGCCAGTGGGGCGTCCGGATCGACGAGGCGCTGTTCCTGGGCGGCCGCGACAAGGGACCGTTCCTCGAGGCGTTCGGTGCGGATCTGTTCTTCGATGATTCGCCGGTCAACGTGGAATCGGCGCGCCAGCACGTCGCGACCGGACACGTGCCGCACGGGGTTTCCAACTCACCGCGAAGCGGGTGAAGCCGCGCTCGCGACAGCGTTCAACCGATCAGCGGCTTGCCGAGTGGCGGCCACGACTTCTTCCCGCCCGTTGCGGCTTGCGTGGCATTCATCCATTCCCAGAAAGCCAGGAACGAAAACGTGAGGGCAATGTAGCCGGCAATGGCATCGAATCCGTCGGCCGCCAGCGCCAGCGCCGCGACGATCAGGATCATCGTGATCGGGTAGATGACCGGCAGGCGCAGGCACGCGATGGTGAGGAAGAAAAACAGCGCGGCATAGCTCATGAAGATCAACTGCTCGGCCGCCATCATGTCGCCCGCCGACACGCCGTACCAGCCATGCGTGGTACCGATCAGGATGAAGCCAAGGGTCATCCACAACCCGGAGAAGAGTCCGAAGATCGCGGCGACCAGGGACTGGCCGAGGAGGATCGCCCAGCCGGTCGCCACGATCTGGAAAATTCCGGTCGTGATGATGATCAGCGGGGCCACGATGGCCAAGCCGGCGGGAATGCCCATGAGCCCCATGCCGAGGGCCAACGAGGCCACCGCGAACACCGGCAGTCCCAGCATCAACGGATCACCGCCCATGCCGACGTGCACACCGATCGGTTGTTGGATGGGTTCTTGCGCGCTCATCTTGTCATGCTCCTTGCTTTTCACGAATCTTGAAAAGCACTAGAACGAGGCCCCGTCGCGACGTCGGTTCCTGCGGTTCCGCGGGAGCTTTGGCGTGGTGTCGGTGAAGTCCGCGATCCGGCCTTCAGCCGTTGCCGCGATGGGGCATCGCGGGTGGCCGCCGCCCGTGCTGCAAACGCGATACCGGGCGGTCCGATTGCTGGATTACGCTGAACGCCGTGAAAAGGCAGTGACGACGTCCAGACGAAAGTCCGGCGCCAGCGCGTGCGTGCCGGCAATCGACCAACGCAAGCCGATTCCGGGTTTATGCCGGTCGTTTCCGGGCTGCGGAGAGGATGCCCGGAGAGCCCCGGGGATCGCCCGGCCGCTCACGCCACGGCGTGCAGCGGTACCGGCCGCGGCACCGGCGAATCGTGACGCCCGCCGCCGCCGAAGGCCGCCTGCCGCGCGAGGCGTGCAAACAGGCCGTTGCGGCGGACGAGCTCCTCGTAGCGACCCTGTTCGACGATCCGGCCGTGGTCGAGCACGAGGATGGTGTCGGCGTTGCGCACGGTCGACAACCGGTGCGCGATGATGAAGGTGGTGCGGCCCTCGCACGCGGCATCCATCGCCTGCTGGATGCGTGCCTCGGTGGTGTTGTCGAGCGCGCTGGTGGCTTCGTCGAGGATCAGGATCGGCGCGTCCTTCAGCAGCGCCCGCGCGATCGCCAGGCGCTGGCGTTCGCCGCCCGACAGCGAGCGGCCGCGTTCGCTGACCTCGGTGGCGTAACCCTCGGGTTTCTCGGCGATGAAGGCATCGGCCTGCGCCGCGCGCGCGGCGGCACGGAGCGCAGCGGGATCGGCGTGCGGGTTGCCCACGCGCAGGTTCGCTTCGATGCTCCGGTGCAGGAGGCCGGCTTCCTGGAACACCACCGCGACGTTGCGGCGCAACGAATCCAGCGTCACGTTGCGGATGTCCATGCCATCGATGGTGATGCGGCCGCGCGCGGGATCGGCGGCGCGGTACAGCAGGCTGAGGGCCGTGGTCTTGCCGGCGCCGGTCGGCCCCACGACCGCGACCTTGCTGCCTGCGGGAATCCGGAAGCAGAGATCGTGCAGCGCCTGGCGCCCGGGCTCGTAGCCGAACCCGACGTGCTCGAACGCGACTTCGCCGCGCACGCGCGCCAGCGCCACGGCGTCGGGTGCCTCCTCGACGGCCGGGCGCGTGTCCAGCACCTCGAAGAAGTCGTGCAGCACGCTCGACTGGAAGAAAAGGTTGGAGATGAAGGTGGCGAACTGTTCCAGGCGGCCGATCAGCATCATCGCGAAGCCGACGAAACTGACGATGCCGCCGATGCTGATTTCGCCGCGCGCGTGCAGCGCGGCACCCAGCGCGAAGATCGCCACGACCGAGAGCGTGCTCGCGCCGCGCGAAAACACCGACAGCGTCGCCCAGCCGTTCAGCACGGGATACTGCGCAGCCAACGTTTCGGCGACCAGTTTCTTCAGGTTGCGCACTTCGGCATGGGTGCGCGTGAAACTCTGCACGACCGTGACGTTGCCGAGCACGTCGCCCGTCAGGGTCGAGATCCGGTTGTTGTAATCCTGCACGCTGTCCTGCGCGCGCTGGGTGCGGCGCACGGCGATCGCGTTGAAGATCGCGAAGCTCGCGAGCAGCGCGATCATCAGCAAGGCCAGCTTCCAGTTGATCGCCAGCGCGACGGGGATCATCACCAGGATCGCCAGCAGCGTGGTCAACTGTTCCCGGAAAAAGCCCAGCCACAGGGTGGACAGGCTGTCGGACCCCGTCTGCATGATCCGCAGCAGCTTGCCGGTGTGCTGATGGCTGTGGAACGCCGGGGGCAGCTCGATCGCGTGCTCGAAGAAGGCGCGGATCGCACCCAGGCGGCGTCGGTGCGCCATCCGGTCGGCACCCAGCGACACCAGCGCGCCGACGAGCACGCCGATGAAGCCCGCCAGTGCCCATGCGCCAATCAGCATGCCCGCGTGACCGTGCGGTTTGCTCAGCGCGTCGACCACGCGCCCGAACAGCATGGGCTCCAGGAAGAACACGCCCGCCAGCGCGAGGTTGGCGAGGCACAGCACGATCGCAAGCGTGCGTTCCGGCGCAAGCAGCCGCAGCGCACGCATGTAGAGGCGCAGCAGGGACATCGGATTTTTGCCGTGGATGAAACAGTTGCAGTTCACCACTTTGACGCTATCGGCATGCTGAATGCCCACGCGTGGCGTTCAGGTACGGTTGCGCTTTCGTGTCCGCGCGGCGGCGCAGGACCGGCGACCGCGCGTGGCCGTGGTCGCGACGCTACAATGCCACGCTCTTTATCGCTCCAAGAGAGCTGCATGGCTTCCAGCCTCGACCCGCTCGATTTGTATGACGTCCGCGCGCTCCTTTCCGACGAGGAGCGGATGGCGCAGGAT
>JBOHYX010000144.1:0-6409 GCA_050738115.1 Rhodanobacteraceae bacterium | reverse complement strand
CGGCGGTGCCGGCGAACGATGCCGGCGCTGCGACCCCGCAGCCCGTGCTCGCCAAATCCATTGCGGTGCTGCCGTTCGAGAATCTCTCCTCGAGCAAGGACAACGCCTACTTCGCGGACGGCATGCAGGATTTGATCCTGACCAAGCTTGCCGACATCGGCGATCTGAAGGTGATCGCGCGCACGTCGACGGAAAGCTATGGCAGCCATCCAGGCGATTTGAGCGCAATCGCGCGGCAACTGGGCGTGGCCACCATTCTCGAAGGCAGCGTGCAGAAGGCGGGCAACGAGGTGCTGATCAACGTGCAGTTGATCGATGCCGCGACCGACAGCCACATCTGGGCGCAGAGTTACCAGCGCACGCTGGACAACATCTTCGGCGTCGAGGGTGAAGTCGCGCAGAAGGTCGCCGATGCGCTGGACGCCAAACTCACTGCGCCGGAAACGCAAGCCGTGGCACGGATCCCGACGACCAACCCGCAGGCTTATGACGACTACCTGCGTGGGTTGCACTTCGACCACGAGGCGGGCAAGGGCGCGTGGACAACCTACCTGCCGCAGGCCATCGCCGCCTACGGCAAGGCGGTTGCGGCAGATCCGGGTTTCGCACTGGCGTGGGCGGCGTTGTCGAGCGCGCGTAGCGACGCCCGTTACTGGGGAGTGGATCGATCGGAGTCCAATATGCGCGCGGCGGACGCGGCCGCCCGGCGCGCCTTGGCGCTGGCGCCAAAGCTGGCGGACGCCCACCTCGCCATGGCCGGTGTGCAACGGCTTCTGTACCACAACATCGCCGCGGCCCGCGAACAGAATCAGCGGGCAGTCGATCTCCGCCCGAATGATCCAGACGCCCTCGAGAATCTCGCCATTTCGGATGCCCACTCCGGCGACGTTCCTGCGGCCATCAAGGTGCTGGACCGGGTGGTGGTGCTGGATCCCACGGGCGCAGTTCCGGATTTCGAACTGGGCCTGTTCCTCACGGCGGCCGGCGACTACCCCGACGCCCGCCGGGCGTTGTCGAGCGCGTTGGCGATCGATCCGCAAAACCTGCCCGCGTACCTGCTGTTGAGCCGCGTGGATCTCCTGCAGCACGGCAATGTGAAAGCGGCGGCGGCGGTGCTGGACAACATGCCGCCCGGTACCCCGTCGAACGCCGCGCTTGCGGCCGCGCGCATCGAGTTGTTGGTGTACCAGCGTGATTTCGCCGCTGCACGTACGCTGGCTGGACAACATGCCTGTGAATTCACGGCCGGCCCGGCCGCGATCACCGTGACGATGGCCCGTGCGAACGTCGAATGGCTGGCCGGGAGGAAAGACGCGGCGCGCGGGTACTACCGGACCGCAGTCCATCTGCTCAGCGAACCAGACACGAACGCTGGGGCGTTTGATCACCTTGAACTCGCCCTGGCCCATGCGCGGCTCGGCGAGGGCGCCACTGCCAAAATGGAAAACGAGGTCGCCGCTGCGATCGACCGTCGATCCCATGACATGGCCGGCGTTGAAACGGAACGCAGCGCAACCTTGGCCCGAACGCAGCTCGCCCTGGGAAACCCGGCAGGGGCGATCGACATTCTGGGGAAGCTGCTGGCGCGGAAGGCCCATGGTTACTTGTTGTCGCCAGCGCTCCTGCGCATCGACCCGACCTGGGATCCGATCCGCAAGGACGCGCGCTTCCAGGCGCTGCTGCAACGGTACCCGGCCATGCCCGCATCGGCGTCCATCGCAGCTTCGCCGCCCGCCTGACCCTGTCAGGGGTGCCGCACGTGCGATGCGGCGCTCAGGCGTGCGCATTCGCGCGGATCGCCGGCGGCGGCATTCGCTGCTTCCGGCGACCGTTGGCTGTGCGGAGCCCGCGGGCCGCGTGGACGGGCCGCCCGGCATCGGCAGTAAAGGTGGCCGTGTTCGCCGCGGCGACGGGGCTCCCCGATCGATCCCGCGCATTGCTATGCTGATGGCGGGCATGGAGCGCCTCGCGTCGGCCCGCCCTGCAAACACGCCGGTTCGGGGGCGCGACGCGGGTGGCGGTTCGGGCGCCGTCGTCGGCACGGTTCGGTGCTTGCGAAACTGGCAGCAGGGTTGCGGTTGCAGTATCGGGCGTTCAGCCATGGCGAAGTCCTGGTTGCGTGAGTTGCACCGGCGGCACGTGTTCCGGGTTGCCGTGGTTTACGCCGTGGTCGGCTGGCTGCTGATCCAGATTGCCACGCAGGTTTTCCCATTCTTCAACATTCCCAACTGGTCGGTGCGCCTGCTGGTGCTGCTGATTCTGGCCGGCTTCCCGGTGGCACTGGTGTTGGCGTGGGCCTTCGATGCGACGCCGCACGGCGTCGTCCGTACCGCGCCCGAAGGCCTGCCGGTACTGAGGCGTGGCCCGCACGGAACCTGGGCAGTCGGGATCATCGGCGCCCTGATCGCGGCCTTGATCGGCGCGGGTTACTGGTGGGGGCATCGCGGAGCCGGAGTGCCGGTGCAAACCGTGTCGACCGGCAAGATGGCTGCTGGCAGCGATGCTTCGGGGAAGCCGCCCGCGGGGATGCGAGCCGCCTCCACGAGCACCCTCGCGCTGCCACAGACCATGGCGGGCCTGATTCCGGTCGTGCCGAAGTCCATCGCCGTGCTGCCGTTCGAGAACATGAGCGCGGATCCGGACAACCGCTACTTCGCCGAAGGCATGCAGGACATGATCCTGACCAAGCTCGCGGACATCGGCGACCTGAAGGTGATCTCGCGTACTTCGACCGAGCAGTACGCGAGCCGCCCCGCCAACCTGCGGGCAGTTGCCCGCGAACTGGCGGTCGCGAACATCCTGGAAGGCAGCGTGCAGAAGTCCGGCCAACAGGTCCTGATCAACGTGCAGTTGATCGACGCGCGGACCGACGATCACGTCTGGGCACAGGCCTACACGCGCACGCTCGACAACGTGTTCGGCGTCGAGGGCGAGGTTGCCGAGGAGATCGCGCAAGCACTGCACGCCCGGCTCACCGGACGCGAGCAGCAGGCCCTGAGCACCCGGCCGACGCAGAACGTGGAAGCCTGGAACGCGTACCTGCGCGGGCTGGCGTCCAGCCTCGGGGCAGGCAGCACTGCGAGCGACTTTCGACGTACCGCGGGCTTCTTCGCGGACGCCGTAAAGCTCGATCCCACCTTCGCGCTGGCGTCGGCGCGGCTGTCGGAAATCGACAGCCGCATCTACCAGATGCACTTCGATCGCAGCGCGGCGCTTGCGGCTTCGGCAAATCAGGCGGCGGACAGCGCACTGAAACTCGCGCCCGATAGCGGCGAGGCCTGGCTTGCGCGTGGTTTCTACCTGGCGCGCGTGGAGTCGAACTATCCGGGAGCAATCGCGGCGCTGACGAAGGCGCGGATGCGCCTGCCGAACAGTGGTGAGGTGCTGGCCGCGTTTTCCGAGATCGAGGCGCGCCAGGGCCAATGGAAACAGGCGATCGCCAACATCGACATGACCTCCGTGGTCGATCCACGCAACACCCGGCTGCTGCTGCAGCACGTACGGCTGCATGCGATGCAGCGGCAGTGGCCCGACGCGTCGGCGGTCCTCGCGCATGCGCTCGCGATCGCACCGAACGATGCCTCGCTGATCGCGTGCAAGGCGTCGCTCGCGCAGGCGCTGGGCGATGTCGACGAGGCGCAGGCATTGCTCGCGCCGTTGCCGGTGCAGCCGGATGATCCGTCGGCATTCGAAACCCGGGTCATGCAATGGTTGTACGAGCGCCAATACGGGGAAGCGGTCCACGCCTTGCAGGCCGCCGTGGTCCACCCGGACCCGTCGCTCGGCGCCCGGATCGGCGATTACTGGTACCTGCTGGGCTTCGCCGAGCGGCTGTCAGGCGATGCGACGGCGGCCCACGCGACCTGGGAGACGGCGAGCACCCGGCTCGTCGCCTTGCAGCGGGCGTCTCCGGATGAGCCGGGCATAGCGGCGGACCTCGGACTGGTGTATGCGGGGCTCGGCGAGAAGGACAAGGCACTGACGGAAGGGACGCGCGCGATGCGGCTGCAACCGGCCGCGGCAGACGCAACGCAGGGGCCCGCGTGGCAGGAGCAGCTCGCCCGCATCGGGGCGCAGACGGGCGAGACTGCGCGCGCGATCACCGATCTTGGGCATCTGCTGCAGACGCCTTACCGCAGCGCGTTCTATGCCACCGCCATCACGCCTTCGCTGTTGCGCCAGGATCCCGCGTGGAATCCGTTGCGCAAGGATCCGCGCTTCCAGGCGCTGCTGAAGGCATTCAGCGACGTGAAATCGATGAGTACGGCGATGGGCGCCACCCATGGCTGAATTGCCTGCGCGCCTGAAGCGACCCAGGCTGATGCGGTGAGCACTCGCCCCGGCGTGGCGCAGCCGGGCGTGTCTCTTCGCCTGAAACCTTGCGCGCGCCATGCCAGAATGCCGCCGCGGACTGGACAGGGATGACGCGCTTCCGCATCCCGGCGTACCGACATGGCCCACAGGGGATTCTGGCGAGAGCTGAAACGGCGCAACGTGCTGCGCGCCGCGGTGCTGTACGCCGGCGCGGTGTGGGCGCTGTCGCAGGGTGTTTCGCAGCCCAGCCCCGCTTTCGGCATGCCGGACTGGGTCACGCGCTGGTTCGTGATCGCCTGCGCGATCGGCTTTCCGTTCTGGCTCGCGTTCGCGTGGTTCTACGAGTGGACCCCGCAAGGCTTGAAGCGCGAAAGCGAAATCGAAGCCGACGCGTCCATCACACGCTCGACCGGCCGCAAGCTGGACAAGTGGATCATCGGCGTGCTCGCGCTCGCGGTGGTGCTGCTGGTGTCGGGCTACCTGATCCCGCGCAAGGCTGCCGCGCCTGTGACTGCATCGGCCATTCCCGCGAAGTCCATTGCCGTGTTGCCGTTCGAGAACCTTTCCGGCGACAAGAACAACGCCGATTTCGTGGCCGGCATGCAGGGAATGATCCTGGCCAAGCTCGGCGACATCGGCGATCTGAAGGTCGTCGCGCGCACTTCGACCACCGATTACGCGAGCCATCCGGAGGACACCAGGATCATCGGACCACAGCTCGGCGTGGCGACCTTGCTCGAAGGCAGCGTGCAAAAGGCGGGCAACCAGGTACTGATCGAGGTGCGGTTGGTGAATGCCGGTTCGGGCGGCCAGATCTGGGCACAGACCTACCAGCGCACGCTGGACAATATCTTCGGTGTGGAGGGCGAGCTCGCGCAGAAAGTAGCGGACGCGTTGCAAGCCAAACTGACGTCTGCGGAAGCGGTACGTATGGCGAACGTACCGACCAAGAACCCGGCCGCCTACGACCTGTTTTTGCGTGCCGAATAGAAGTTCTGGCGCAAGGGTTAGCTCAATCGGTGCACATGGCGCGGTATGCGAATCGGGGCGGCGGATGGGGGCGGCTTCCTGCAACGTCTGCAACGACGCCAACTGGCGCGGTGAGCGGTCGCCGGCATCGGGCAGCCCGCCGCGGCTCCCTGCCTGAAACCCTGTGTGCGTCATGGCAGAATGCCGCCGAGGAACGGGCAGGGACGACGCGCTGCCGGTCCTGGACGCTGCACAATGGCCGACGGGGGACTCTGGCGGGAACTGAAGCGCCGCAACGTGCTGCGTGCGGCGGCGCTGTATGTCGGCGCGGTGTGGGCGTTGGCGCAGGGCATCTCGCAGTTGAGCGGGTCGTTCCGGTTGGCGGATTGGGTGACGCGCTGGTTCGTGATCGCCTGCGCGATCGGCTTCCCGTTCTGGCTCGCGTTCGCGTGGTTCTACGAGTGGACGCCGCAAGGCTTGAAGCGCGAAAGCGAAATCGAAGCCCACGCCTCGATCACGCGCTCGACCGGCCGAAGCTGGACAAGTGGATCATCGGCGTGCTGGCGCTGGCGCTGGTGTTGCTGCTCACCAACACCTTCGTATGGCACAAGGGCGCGGGGTTGGCTGGCGACAACGCTGCAAACGCCGCGGGCGTCCCGCAGAAATCGGTGGCGGTGTTGCCGCTCACCAACGAAAGTGGCGACAAGGATCGGCAGTATTTCTCGGATGGCCTGTCGGAGGACCTGATCACCGCACTGTCGCAATTTTCCGGTTTGAAAGTCATCAACCGCGATCCCGGCGTCACGCTGCTCCTCACCGACCCGTCGGCGTTGGGCTACAGGAACGATCCACGCTTCGCGGCGTTCTGCAAAAAGGTCGGGTTGCCAACGACCACCGACGCGAAGGCGTTGCCGTGAGCGTCGGGACTTCCTGTTTCTCCGACCGCAAGCGTTGCAACGTGCTGCGCGGTCGTGGTTCAAGCCGCCAGGCGCAGTCGCGGATGCAGCCACGCGCGTCAGCAGCATGTCCACGCTGAAATCCTTCCACGCACCCTTGACCAGCGCCGACACGCGCGGCTGCGTGACGTGCAGCCGCGCAGCCGCTTCGGCTTGGGTCAGGCCTTCCG
>JBOHYX010000143.1:0-6425 GCA_050738115.1 Rhodanobacteraceae bacterium | reverse complement strand
TATCGCTTCAGCACCTCCGCGGCATGCGCGCCATACAGCCTTTTCACCGCCGCGCGGTAGTTGGCTGGAGTCGGCGGCTTTCCATCGAGCAGGCTGACGTACGATCCCTCCTCGGAATTGGAACCGACCAGTAACGGAATGTGCGCCTGCGCACCGGCCTCGTAGATCGCTTGCGTCGAACGTGGCAGGAACCAGCCATCGCTATCCGGGACGAACGCGGGCACGCCCTTGTGGTCGGATGCGGCGAGCAGCTTGTCCGCCGGCATCGCGCGCAGGTCGACCAACGAATGCGCGCCGACGCGCCGCTCGAAAGCCTCGCCCTCGCGTTCGGCCAGCGCACGCGGCTGGGGTTTGAGGTTACCGAGCAGGGCCCCACTCTCACCGATGGCACGCTGCACGAGACCTCTCGAAAGCGGCGAAGCCATCAGCGCCGAAACCGACATGGATCCGGCCGATTCGCCTCCGACCGTGACTTCATCCGGGTTGCCGCCGAACGAGGCGACGTTGCGGTGGACCCATCGCAACGCGGCAACCTGATCCAGCAACCCGTAGTTTCCGGTCGCGTGGTGCGGTGACTCCGCGGCCAGCGCCGGCAGCGCAAGAAAGCCGAACACACCAAGCCGGTAGTTCACCGTGACCGTGACGATGCCGCGCCGGGCCAGGCTCGCGCCGTCGTAGCGCGGCTCGGAACCGTCGCCCGCGAGGAAACCGCCACCGAAGAAATACACCAGCACCGGCAGCTTCTTGCCTTCGCTGCCGGCGGGCGTCCAGACGTTGAGGTACAGGCAGTCCTCGCTCATGCCGTTGGAGCGGAACACCATGTCACTGAAGAGCGGCAACTGCGTGCAGCGCGGGCCGAAATGGTCGGCCGCGCGCACGCCTTCCCACGCAGCGACCGGTTGCGCTGGCTTCCAGCGCAATGGCCCCACCGGTGGAGCGGCGTACGGGATGCCCTTGAATTCATCCAGCCCGATGGCGGCGTCATGGATGCCCGACAGCACGCCGCTCTCGATATGCACAGTGGGTACGGCGGCGTGTGCCGTGACCATTGCCGCGTAAAGCGCGCCAATCAACACACAAACGCCACCCGCAACACGCGTTGTAGTACCCATGGCGGCTGGCCTCCTGCCCATGAGACGAGAAGGCATCGTAAAGCAATCAGCTTTGCGCTGACCTCACTGGCGTCGCGTCGTAACTCCACCCATCGTCATTCCGGGGCGGCCTGCGGCTTCATCGCAGGGCGAACCCGGAATCCAGCTCTGGCTCTGGTCGCCTGAAGAGCTGGATTCCGGGTTCTGCCCGCAAAGAGCGCGGGCAGCCCCGGAATGACGAGCCAAGAAATGAAGCGCGTTGAACACGGGCATCGGAAGTCGACGCCCAAGTCGTTCGGTCTCACGATTTGAGAATCGCGACTGGCATGGTTGCCGGCGTGAACGCCCTTGCGCCTCTTCGATCCGATCCCGGCCAGACGCCGGCCGCTGCGTTGGCCGCTCGTCTCGAACGCAAGTACGCCGACCGCGTCACCGGCGCGTTCGTGGTGCCCGCAACCGAAGGGCGATACGCAGCTTTCCCGCGCGATCTTCCCGAAAACCTGGCGCGCGCGCTGCACGCGCGCGGCATCCAGCGGCTGTACCGCCACCAAGCGGAAGCCTGGGATGCGTCCGCGCGCGGCGAAAACGTCGTCGTGGTCACGCCGACGGCTTCCGGCAAGTCGCTGTGCTATACCCTTCCGGTGATCGCAGCCGCGATGCGCGAGCACGCCAAGGCGCTGTACCTGTTTCCGACCAAGGCACTGGCGCAGGACCAGGTTGCCGAACTCATCGAGCTGTCCAAAGCCGGCGACCTCGGCGTACGCGCCGCCACGTTCGATGGCGACACGCCGGGCGACCAGCGCCGCGCGATCCGCCTCAACGGCGACGTGGTCGTGTCCAATCCCGACATGCTGCATCAGGGCATCCTGCCCCACCACACCAAGTGGGCGCAGTTTTTCGAGAACCTGAAATTCGTCGTGATCGACGAGATCCACAGCTACCGCGGCGTGTTCGGTTCGCACCTCGCCAACGTGATCCGGCGCCTCAATCGGATCTGTGTGTTCTATGGCGCGCATCCACAATTCATCCTGTGCTCGGCGACCATCGGCAACCCGAAGGAGCATGCCGAAGCGCTGCTCGGCGCGCCGGTCACCGCGATCACCGAATCCGGCGCACCATCGGGCGGAAGACACGTGCTGCTGTGGAACCCGCCGGTCGTGAATCCGGATCTCGGATTGCGCGCGTCGTCTCGATCGCAAACCAACCGCATCGCGCGTACGGCGATCCGCGCCGGTCTGAAGACACTCGTGTTCGCGAGGTCGCGGACCATGGTCGAGGTGTTGACGAAATACCTCAAGGACGTGTTCGACCACGACCCGCGCAAGCCCGCCCGCATCCGCGCGTATCGGGGCGGATACCTGCCGACCGAGCGCCGCGCCGCGGAAAAGGCGATGCGCGAGGGCCGCATCGACGGGATCGTCGCGACCTCCGCGCTGGAACTCGGCGTCGACATCGGCGCCCTGGACGCGGTGGTGCTGAACGGTTATCCGGGTTCGATTGCGGCAACCTGGCAGCGCATCGGCCGCGCCGGACGGCGGCTCAAACCTTCGCTCGGAGTGCTGGTCGCATCCAGCGACCCGCTGGACCAATACGTCGTCCGGCATCCGGAGTTCTTCTCGCATGCACCACCCGAACACGCGCGCATCGCGCCTGACCAGCCCGTGATCCTGCTCGACCACATCCGCTGCGCGGCGTTCGAGCTGCCGTTTGCCGAGGGCGACACGTTTGGCCCGGTCGATCCCGCCGCGTACCTGGAACTGTTGGCGGAAGACGGCGTGCTGTACCGCGAAGGCCGTCACTTCGAGTGGATTGCCGACAGCTATCCGGCCAACGCCGTCAACCTGCGTTCGGTGGCGGACGGCAACTTCGTGGTGGTCGACCGTAGCGACGGCCGTCAGGCGATCATCGCGGAAGTCGATTTCAGTTCGGCGCCGCTGATGCTGTATGAAGGTGCGATCCACATGGTGCAGTCGACGCCGTATCAAGTGGAACGGCTGGACTGGGACGGCCGCAAGGCGTTCGTCACGCGCACCCACGTCGACTATTACACCGATGCCATCGACTACACCAAGCTGAAGGTGCTGGAGCGCTTCGCGACGTGCGTCGCGGGTACGGGCGAAAGCTGCCACGGCGAGGTGCACGTGGTGCGGCGCGTCGCAGGCTACAAGAAGATCCGCTACTACACGCACGAGAACATCGGTTACGGGCCGGTGAACCTGCCCGACCAGGAAATGCACACCAGCGCGGCGTGGTGGCAACTGCCGCAGCCGGTGCTCGATGGCCTGTTCGCATCGCGCCAGGACGCACTGGATG
This sequence comes from Rhodanobacteraceae bacterium, assembly GCA_050738115.1. GTDB lineage: Bacteria > Pseudomonadota > Gammaproteobacteria > Xanthomonadales > Rhodanobacteraceae > 66-474. The sequence continues at coordinate 3,021 of JBOHYX010000143.1, read as the reverse complement.
GTTTCCTCGGCGCGGCCTGCGCGCTGCACGTGGTGGCGCGCGTCGCGGTGATGGCCGATGGCGCGGACCTGCAAAAGGCGGTCGGCAGTGGCGACGGCGCATGGTCGGCGCACGCGGACGGATCCGGCCGCGGCCAATTGCGCGCGGTCGACCGGGATGAGCTGCCCGTCGCTACAGTCGAACGCTTCACGCCGACGGTGTATCTCTTCGACAACTATCCGGGTGGCGTCGGCCTGTCCGAACCGCTGTGGCAACGGCAGCGCGAGTTGGTTGCCCGTGCGCTGGAATTGATCCGCGGCTGCCACTGCCGGGCTGGATGTCCGAATTGCGTCGGACCCGTGCTGGATGAGACGCTCGCGTCAGAAGCATCGCCCAAGGCCTTCGCGTTGCGCGTCCTGGCGGCGCTGTCCGCGACATGAGCGTGACGGTGGCGCAACTCGCGGCGCTGAAGCGCGAGGCCGGCGCGCCGCCGGCTCCCTTGCGCATATCGCGTGGCCCATCGGACGTCCGGCAACTGCGACAACTGCTGCGCCTGCGCGAAGCGCGCGGAACCCACGTTGCGCGTTCGAGCGACCGCTCGTTGCCCGGTCATGAAATCGCACCGGGACTGCGCCTGATCGAAGCGTCCGTACCGTGCGCAGCCCTGCCGCGCACGCTCTGCGGCGCGTTCGACCACCGCGGCGATTTCGATCCCGCGCGCGTGCTGTTCTTCGACACGGAAACGACGGGGCTTGCCGGCGGTACGGGCACGCGCGCCTTCATGATCGGTGCGGCGCACTGGCGTGACGGCGCGCTGGACGTGCGGCAATTGATGATCGCCACGCTCGCAGCCGAACGCGCGATGCTCGCCGAGTTCGCCCGTTGGCTGCGCCCCGACACGATCCTCGCGAGCTACAACGGCAAGTCCTACGATGCGCCGTTGCTGCGCACGCGCTGGCGCCTCGCACGCATGGGCGATCCGCTGGCAGGCCTCGAACACGTCGATCTCCTGTATCCGTCGCGCCGACGCTGGCGCGGCGTGTACGAGAATTGCCGCCTCGTCACGATCGAGCGGAGGGTTTTGAAGGTCGTCCGCGAAGACGATCTGCCCGGCAGCGAGGCGCCCGCCGCATGGCTCACCTACCTGCGCGGCGGATCCGCCCGCAATCTGCGCCGCGTCGCTGCGCACAACCACCAGGACGTCGTGAGCCTGGCGCGGCTGATGTTGCGTCTGGGTGGATTGCCGACGTAAGCGGCGGCCGCCGTGTCGACGGAATGAGGCGCTGACGCGCGGCGATCGTCTTGGCGTGACAATCCGGGCGCGCGGAAAAAATGGGCTTGTCATTCCGGGGCCGTCGCCAGCTTCACCGGCGACGGAACCCGGAATCCAGCTCTCCGACGGGCAAGAGCAAAGGCTGGATTCCGGGTTCGGCCTGCCATGAAGCGGCAGGCCGCCCCGGAATGACGACTGACGAGGGAGCGCCCAAACATGAGCAAAAACTCGTTTCCGCTTGTCCTCGTTTCAACGCTGGTCCTCCTGCTCGCCAGCGCCGCGGCTAGCGCCGGCACCGTCGAGGATGCCGCCCGTCAATTCCTCGAGACACAGGCAGCCGAACCCGGCAATCGGGTCAGCGTCACGGTCGAATCTTCCGCGGCAACGCTTCCAGACTGCGCCGACCCGCAGCCGTTCCTGCCGGGGCACGGCCAGCGCCTGCTCGGCCGCGTCACGGTGGGCATCCGCTGCGGCGGCGGCCAGGTACGCTACCTGCAGGCCCGCGTCGTGGTCGACGGGGACTACTGGGTGGCGGCGCAGGACATCCCCGCGCGCACGCCGATTTCCGCCGCGATGCTGGAAGCCCGCCACGGCGACCTCACGCAACTGCCGCGCGAGGCGATCCAGAGCCCCGCCGCCGCCATCGGCGCGGTCACGACGCGCAGCCTCACCAAGGGAACGGTGCTGCAAGGCACCCAGTTGCAGGCGCCGCGCCTCGTGCACCGGGCCAGTCCGGTGACCGTCGAGGCCATCGGCTCCGGGTTCCGCGTGACCCGTCAGGGCGAATCGCTCCAGGACGGCGGGCTCGGCGACGCGGTGCGGGTGCGGATGAGCGATCGTTCCGTGCTTTCCGGCGTGGTCGCGGGCGACGGGCTCGTCAAGGTGAGTTTTTGATCGCCAACATCGGGATTCCGGGTTCCGGCGCGATGAAGCTGCGCCGGCCCCGGAATGACGAGCAAAATCAGGGTTCCCTTAAAGATCCCGCGCTTCGTGCCGATAACTGCCACGCAGGGGTTCAAACGATGGAGACAGTCTCGTGAAAATCGACAACATCCAGCATCTGTCGACGCCGAAGCCGGTCGAGCAAGGCCGGGACGCGGAAAAGACCGGCAAGGCCACGCCGACCGGAGAACCGGGCGCGGGCTCGGTCACCCATCTCAGCCACGCCGCCACCGATTCCAGCCAGGACATCGACCAGGCGCGCGTCGCCGAACTGCGCCAGGCGATCGCCGACGGCCGCCTGAAGATGGATACCAGCCGCATCGCCGACCGGCTGATCGCCAGTGCGCGCGATCTCGCGGGCGGCGCCGAATGAACATCGCGGGCGACCCGCGCGATACCGAGCAGCACCTGGATGCGCTGATCCACCTGCTCGGCCGCGAGCGTGAGCTGCTTGCGGAAGGTACGATCGACGGCGAAGCCCTGGCGCAGGTTGCTGCCGACAAGCAGCAAATGCTCGCGGCACTGGCCGAATTCGAACAGCGCGAGCGTGGCCCGCACGGCGGCACGACGCCCGGTGGATTACGCGCACGCGCCCGCGAGGCGGCGCGGCTGAACCGCTTCAACGGCCAGTTGATCGCGGCCCGCAGGACCGCCAACCGGCGCCTGCTCAACGATCTCGGCAACCTTGCCGGCAACCTGTACGGGCCGGACGGAGAAGCCAGCAACCAGCACAGTCGCATCGCCTCCCAGGCATGACGCCCATCGGAAGACATTGAAGTGTACGCAACCTCCCTGAGCACGTTTGGCACAGTCGATACCCGGGATCG